>NZ_JBPQTX010000240.1:0-10860 GCF_051386555.1 Streptomyces sp. URMC 126 | reverse complement strand
GGTCGGGGATGGGGGCGGCGCACTGCCGCCCCCGCGCCCACGCCCACGCCCACGCCCACGCCCACGCCCACGCCCACTGTCAGCGTTCCTCCTCGACGTCCGCCACAGCGCAGCTCACATTGTCCGGCGCACCCGACGCGTGGGCGAGCGCGACGAGTTCCCGGACCGTCCGCTCCGGGTTCCCGCCGGCCGCCGCCACACGCCGTACCGCGTCGTCCGGGACGACGGCCGAGAGGCCGTCCGAGCACAGCAGGTAACGGTCGCCCGCCCGTACCTCGCGCAGCCGGACGTCCGCGACCGCTCGTTCGCCCGCGCCCAGTGCCCTGAGCAGGAACGCCCGTTGCGGGTGGGACGCCGCTTCGCCCGGGGTGAGGGCGCCTTGTTCGACCATCGCGCGGACGAGCGTGTGGTCCTCGGTGATCTGGAAGAACTCGCCTTCCCGTAGCAGATAGGCGCGGGAGTCGCCGATGTGGACGAGGGCCAGACGGGAACCGGTCCAGAGCAGCGCCGTCAGCGTCGTGCCGGAGGTGGCGGGGATGACAGAGGCAGCGGAGGCGGCGGAGGCAGCGGGGGCGGCAGGAGCGACCGGAGTGGCGTCCGGGGCTTCCCGCGTCGCCTGCTCCTCGGCCGCGACCGCGGCCACCACGTCCCGTACCGCCCGGTCCGCCCGTTCCACCGTCTCCCGCAAGGCGTTCACCAGGTCACCGGCGGGCACGCCCCCACCACTCCCGAACCGTTTCAACGCCTCGATCGCGGCCGCCCCGGCCCGCGCACCCTGGTCGCCGTAACCGTCCGCGACGGCGAGAAGGCCCGGACCGGCGTACGCGGTGTCCTGGTTCAGCGTCCGGACGGAACCGGTGTCGGAAAGAGCCGCGCAGCGGATGCGCAGGGAACTGCCGGTGGACGAGGTGGAGGACATGGCGGGTTCCTTTCCCGTGCACGAGAGGTGGTCGACGAGGAAGGCGACGAGCTCGCGCCGCGTGGCGAACGCGGTCTCGGACTCGTTCCAGAAGAGGCGGATCTCCTCGGCCGCCGCGAGCGGTGACGTCCCGTCGTGGAGTGCGCACACCCGCCGGATCCGGGCCAGAGGCATGCCGACGTGCCGCAACCACGCCACGAGCCGCGCCCGTTCGAGCTGGGCCGGTTCGTAGAAGCGGTAACCGGTGACGGCGTCGACCCTGGCCGGGGGCAGCAGGCCCAGTTCGTCGTACAGACGGAGCGCCTTCGGCGTGAGCCGGGACGCCCTGGCGAACGCCCCGATGGTCAGCAGTCCCACGGCGGTTCCCCCTCCCTCCTCGTGCCGGGCCCTTCACCCGGCCCGGCACGGCCGATGCTGCGGCTTCCCCCAGGGACAAGGTCAACCGACGGCCCGGACGCGCCGGCACGCGTAACGTGACCGCGCGCCCGCACCCACCGCCCGAACGGAAGGGAATCCCCTGCATGGAGACCGACGTGCTGTACCCGCCGACGGAACCGTACGACGCCGGCATGCTCGACGTAGGGGACGACAACCTCGTCTACTGGGAGGCGTGCGGCAGAAGGGACGGCAAGCCGGCGCTCGTCGTGCACGGCGGGCCGGGTTCCGGATGCGCGCCGGCGAACCGCCGGTACTTCGACCCGGACCGCTACCGCGTCGTCCTCTTCGACCAGCGCGGCTGCGGCCGGAGCACGCCGCACGCCGCCGACCCCTCGACCGACATGCGGCACAACACCACGCACCACCTGATCGCCGACATGGAACGGCTGCGCCGGCACCTCCGCGTCGACCGGTGGACGCTGTTCGGCGGCTCGTGGGGGTCGACGCTGATCCTCGCGTACGCGGAGCGGCATCCCGAACGGGTCGCGGAGATCGTGATCACCGGCACCACCCTGACCAGACGCTCGGACGTCGACTGGCTGTACCGGGGCGCCGCCCGCTTCTTCCCGGAGCAGTGGGAACGGTTCCGGGCCGGGGTCCCGGAGGCGGAGCGCGACGGAGACCTCGTCTCCGCCTACGCCCGGCTGACGGAGCACCCGGACCCGGACGTACGCGAACGCGCCGTGCGTGACTGGTGTGCCTGGGAGGACGCCGTGGTCTCCGCCGAACCCGACGCCGCCCCGACCCCGTACACCGGACGGCCCCCGCGGGCGCGCACGGCGTTCGTCCGGATCACCACCCGCTACTTCGCCCACGGCGCCTGGCTGGAGGAGGGCGCCTTGCTGCGGGACGCGGGCCGGCTGGCCGGGATTCCGGGCGTGCTGGTGCACGGCCGGTTCGACGTCGCGGGGCCGTTGGGCAGCGCATGGGAGCTGGCCAAGGTGTGGCCGGACGCCCGGCTGGTAGTGGTGTCCGACGCGGGGCACCTGGGCAGCGAGACGTTCCGGAGGGAGGCCCGGGCGGCGTTGGACCGGTTCGCCGCCGGGTGAGGGCACTCGTCCGCCCGTCGCGGCGGGCGATGATCGCACCGGCGGTACTACGGCGGCCGGCCGCCGCCCGGCCGGTGGTCAGCGGGTGACGGGCAGTTCCCGAGGCCCCCGGACCAACAGCCCCGGGCGGTACGGGAGGAGGCCCGGGTCGGCGGCGAGGCGCAGCCCCGGCAGTGCGTCGCACAGCAGCGGCAGGGCGATCGTCGCCTCCAGCCGCGCCAGCCGGGCGCCGAGACAGAAGTGCGGTCCGTGCCCGAACGCGGTGTGCGCCGCGGCCCGTCCGGGGCCGGGCAGGTAGCGGCCGGGCCGGAAGGCGTCCGGGTCGGGGAAGCGGCCGGGGTCGCGGTTGGCCGCGGCGAGGACGACGAGGACGGACGCCCCGGCCGGTATGACCGTGTCCTCGCCGAGGTCCACCGCCTCGGTGGTCCGACGCCAGGTGGTCCCCTCCAGCGGGCTGGCGTGCCGGAGGGTTTCCTCGACGACGGCTTCCCAGCGGCGTCCGGTGCCGTCCCGCCGGGCGGCCGACAGTTCGTCGGGGTGGGTGAGCAGCAGCAGGGACGCGGAGGCGAGGAGGTTCATCGTCGTCTCGTAGCCGGCGAACAGCAGCAGGAAGGCCATGGCCAGGAGTTCGGCGTCGTCCAGGCCGCCGTCGCCGGTGTCGTGCACGAGAGAGCTGAAGAGGTCGTCGCCGGGCGCGCGCCGTTTGTCCGCGATGAGTGCGGTGAAGTAGGCGTGCAGGTCGGTCCAGGCGGCGTCCACCGCGCCGGGCGGGAGCGCGT
This sequence comes from Streptomyces sp. URMC 126, assembly GCF_051386555.1. Taxonomy (NCBI): domain Bacteria; kingdom Bacillati; phylum Actinomycetota; class Actinomycetes; order Kitasatosporales; family Streptomycetaceae; genus Streptomyces; species Streptomyces sp. URMC 126. Next base: position 7,675 of record NZ_JBPQTX010000240.1, on the reverse strand, counting down.
CGGCGGGCGATCCGACGCGGTACGTCCACTCCCGCAGGTCGGCGCGGTCGGCCTCCGGGACGCCCAGGACCTCGCCGATCACCAGGACGGGCAGGGGGAAGGCGAGCGCGTCGACGAGGTCGGCGGTGCCGTCGCGGTCCAGCCGGGCCGCGAGGTCCCCGGCCAGGCCTGCGGCCAGCCGGGCGATCCGCGGGCGGAGGGCGTCGACGCGGCGCGGGGTGAACGCGGCGGTGGTCAGCCGGCGGAGCCGGGTGTGGTCGGGGGCGTCGGAGTTGAGCATGTGCCGGGCGAGGCAGGCTTGGGCGCGGCGGGCGGGCGAATCGGGTCTGGGGCGGCCGGCGGCCCGTGGCGGCACGTTGGAGAAGCGGGAGTCGGCCAGGACGGCCCGGGCTTCCGGGTAGCCGGTGACGAGCCAGGCGTGCGTGCCGTTGGCGAGTTCCACCCGCGCGGCCGGGCCGCGGGCGCGCAGGCGCGCGTAGTAGGGGTAGGGGTCGCGCGCGAAGGCGGGGTCCGCCGGGTTCAGGAGATCGGCCACCCGCTCATCCTCACCGATGGAAGGCTCCGGGCACCGGTGTGGCAAGGGTCAGGGCGGGCGGGCCCGCCCTGTGGGATCCCTACAAGTCGACCTCCGTGGGGAGCCGCCAGCCGAGCCGCTTGATCCGGACCGGGCGGCGGTAGCCGAAGCTCCTGTGAACCGTCAGGGGATCATCAAGCCGGCCGGCTGACGCTGCCGGGTCGTACCGTGCCCGGGTGCGTTACTTGGTGGAACCTTTCATGGTCGGGGCCTTGGGGCGAGGCCGGTCGATCGAGCGGTTCCTCGGGCCGGTCGGCTCGCCCGACCGGCCCGGTGTGCGGTACGCCGAGGTCCGGGCGGCGAGAACGTCATTCGAGGTCTGGGTCCACATCGTCGAGGACGTCGGGGGCGCGACGTTCCTGGACCTCGGCGAGTTCCGCCGTTCGATCAGGACGCCGAGGAAGAGGAATTCGGCCGGCTTCTCGGCTCGGCCGAGGACCCGATGAGCGCTGTGGCCCTGGCCGAGGAACGCACGGGCGCCGCCGTTCGAGGACGACAGGTCAACCAGGGTGTCGTGCAGGACGAGTATCTCGACTTCGCTCGTGCGGGCCGCCCATCGGGCACGTCGCCGGCGGGGCACGCCTGGCCTGCGGGGCGCGCCGGCTTGTGAAGCCTTGGTGTCCCGCCCGGCGGTGATGACCGGCTGACCGGCCGTATCGGTGCCGGCTCCGGGCAGCGCGACGAGGCCGGGGGCGGGCTCGCCTCACGAGAGGAACGAGATTCGCGTCCGCCTCGCTGGCGTCAGCGTCGGGCTGGATCCGGATGAGGACGCCGGCGAGGTGGGCGATGACAAGCCTGGGCGGTTCGTGTGGCCAGGCCGCGCCACTGCTTGAGCGGATTGACGCGCCTCGACGGCGTTCCGCTGCTTGGACACCTTGGGGTCGAAGCCGGGTGGGCGGCCGCCTTGGCGGTCTCGCCGCAGGCGGTGGCTGAACCGACATCGACCAGTCGATGTCGTCATCGGCGTCCGCCGCTGCCAGGACAGCGGCGAGAGTCACCTCCCAGGTGCCGCCGAGTGCCCACCTGATCAGCCGCTTGTGAGCCGTCCGGAACGAACCCCGCTCGTCGGGCAGTTCCCGCCGTGGCGCGACGCGTTGATGCGGTGCTTCCACGCGATGGCCTCAAGGGCGCGGCAGTGGTTCGGCCCACCGCCTGCCGCGGACCGGGTCGGCAGCATCAGCGGCTCGATCCGCCGCCACATCGCATCAGTGATCACTGACCGGACAGACACGTCCGATCAACCGACCGACCCGTCCAAGAGGACGCGCTAGCTCTTGCGGGTCAGGGTGAAGGTCCAGTCCACGCCGGCGACCGGGTCGAGGGGGGTCATCCGCATGCGGTTTGTCTCCTTGCCCTCCGTTTTGAGGGCCAGCGTGGGTGAGTTGCCGGCGCAGCTCGTTGCCGGGGAGTCGGATTTCTGTTTGCCGGGAGAGACGAGAAGCCTGCCCTCCCGCACGGAGAACGCCTCGGCCGAGTACTGGCATCGCTGCTTGGTCCTGCTCAGGGTGCTGACGGTGACCGCGCGGCGGGAGTCTTCGTAGCCGACCCCAAGCTCGACGGTGGTGCCGTCCGGTCTCCGGCCGGTCCACCAGGTCCGGTACGCGTCGGGTACGGCTCCCTCGGGGTTCGTCTGCGGGCTCTTCCGGAAGTCGGACCGGACGCGACCGTCGTCCCACTTGAGCGTCCCGTCCGCCCTGGTGATCGTGCCGGTGGGCCGCTTCAGGCAGCCCCTGCCGAGGCTGGTCTTGAGCACGCTGATGCCGAGTGTGAGGGACTTCTCGTCGTTGCCCTCGGTGACCAGGGTCTCCCAGACGCACAGCGTGTCCTTGTCCAGGAGGGCCACATCGACACCCTGCTGCGTGATCACCAGCCGGGTGTACGGCGCGTCCGTGGCCGACCCCGTGTGCTGCTGTCGTTCGTCCATGCCTTCCCAGTGACCCTGGAACGCGCTCGGTACGGGGGTGGACGCGGAACCCTTCCCGTCGTCCTGCCACGGCTCGGCCGCGAGCAGGCTCGCTCCCACGGCGGCGAGGACTGCGACGGTCACCGCGCCCACCATGCGGGCCCGCGGACGCCGTCGGTCCGGGGTGCGTGCGGCCCGGTCGTGTCCCGGCCCGACTGTGGGCGTGTAGGCGAGCGCGTCCGCGGAAGGTGCCCCAGGCGCTTGAACGGGCTGATGAGCGGGCCGAGGTGTGGGCGTGGACCGGGCTGGTGGTGCAGGAGCGGGTGCCGAACGGGGCTGCGGCGGAGTGGGGTCCGAGCCCGGTGCGACGACCGTGTGCGGGCGCAGCGGATCGAAGTCCAGCAACTGTGCCGCGTGCCGACCCAGTTGACCGAGCAGAGCACCCGGCAGCCACTCGGTGGCGTCTTCCGTGGTGGTGCGGGCAGCGACTTGTTCCGGTGTGGGGCGTTGCGCCGGATCCTTGCGCAGGCACTCCCGTACGAGTCCGAGGAGCGCTTCCGGCACCCCGTCCAGGTCCGGGTCCTCCTCCGCGACCCGGAAGAGCTGGGCGTGCAGCCCGTTGTCGGTCGCGCCGAAGGGCGGGCGTCCGGTGGCGGCGTAGGCGAGGACCGAGCCGAGGCAGAACACATCGGAGGCGGCGGTGACCTGAAGTCCCCTGACCTGCTCCGGCGACATGAAGCCGGGGGATCCGATCACCATGCCGGTGCGGGTCTGGAGGCTGTCTCCGCTGATGCCGTCCAGCGCGCGGGCGATGCCGAAGTCGATGACGCGCGGCCCGTCCACCGTGACCAGGACGTTGGACGGCTTGAGGTCGCGGTGGACGAGGCCTGCCTCGTGGATGGCCCGCAGCGCGAGCGCGAGCCGGTTGGCGAGGACCCTGACCGAGTGCTCGGGCAACGGCCCGTACTGTTCGGCCACGACGGTGTGCAGGTCGGGCCCGGGAACGTACTGCGTCGCGACCCAGGGTGTCCGCGCGTCGGTATCGGCGTCGAGGACCCCGGCCGTCCAGGCCCCGCCGACCCGCCTCGCCGCGGTGACCTCACGCGCGAACCGCCTCCGGAATTCCTGGTGCTGGGCGAATTCGGCTTGCACGACCTTGACGGCGACGGTCCGTCCCCCGTCCGACCGGGCGAGGTAGACGAGATGCATACCCCCGGCGCCGAGGCGGGCGATGAGGCGGTACGGGCCTATGTGGGTCGGGTCTTCCGCGATCAAGTGGTCCACGGGAGGACGATAGAACGAGTCATCCGACGCGCACACCGGAACGTGCCGGAACGAAAAGCGGGTATCGCGGCCTCGGTTCACACATAGGAGGCGGAGTCGCAGCGTTGCGCAGGACTGCTCGTTTCGGAATGCCGCCCCGAGTCGCCGGAGGCAGATGACGCGCCAGGCGAGTCCGGGGCGGCACTGCATCCCCTCAACTGCCGAACGGTTCCCGTGGCCGGCGGGAACATCCGGCCCTGCCCGACACCGCCGCCGAACCGGCGGAGGCGGCGCCGGGGGGGCGGTTCGCCGCCGGGGCGGCGGACCTCCATGTGCATCCCAAGGACGTCACCGACGCCGACCCCCTCGGCCCGACCGCCGTCGCCGAGGCCGTCACGCGGACAGGGGCCGCGGTGCCGGGGCTGCCGGTCGGGATGGATGCCGACGAGCGCGTGGACCGCCCCCCCGGATGCCTGTGCACGCGCCACTCAGGTGCGGTTGTGAACGCTCCTGCCCGGCCCCGCGTTCGTCAGCTGGCACGCGAGGGCACCGACCTGATCGCCGCGACGCCGGCCGAACGCGGCGTCGGCAACGAGGCGGGCCTGTTCGTACTGGCCGAGGTCATCGACAACGACCCCACGACGGCCGGAGGACGCTCCACGCACTGCTCGGCGAGCTCGGTATGGGCCTCCTCCCCGCTCCCGTGCTCCTGCCCGACGAGGACGGCGGCGCCTGGCTCGTCCTCCGGCCGGCCTGGCGGGGAGGGCTGTCGACGCGCACCAGCCTGGTGGCGGTGAACGCCGCCGAAGACGGGAGGGACGGGGGCGAGCCGGCAGGCCGCCGCGCCCTTGCGTGCGGTGCCCGGATCGGAGGGACGTCCCTCGTAGCGGAGGGAGGGCGTCGCTTTGGCGGCACACCGCCCGCGACCGCCACGGCCTGACGGCGGCACCCGCTCGCCCTGCCGGCGGCTGACCCCAGGCGCGTCAAGGACGCCGCTCATCCGGGGGCCGGCCCCTCCCGGCCCCCGGCCACAGCCAGCGGGTCGCGAGGACGGCGACGCAGCCGCCAGCCAGGTTCAGTGCCACCCGTACCGCCGTCGCGTACCAGGGCACCGGTTCGTCGAAGTCGCTGAGGAGGAGCAGCAGCGCGGGTGAGGCGAGCGACCAGTAGACGTAGTTGGCGGGGCGGAAGGCGTAGGCCGCCGCGCCGGAGATTCCGACGAGTGCCGCGACCGCGTACGGGCCGGGCCCGCACAACAGCGTCAAGGCGGCGACCACGCCGCCGAGGCTGTTGCCCACCACGCGTTTGGCGAACTTGGTCCGGGTCTCCTCGGGTGTGGGCCGCAAGGTGAGGAGGAGTGACGTCACGAGCCAGTGGCCTTCCCCCCAGAGCACGCCCTGCGAGCCGGTGGCGGCCACGGCGGCAGCGGTGAGAACACCGAGGCGGGTGGCGTGGCGCAGCCGGTCGGTGGTCGCGAACGCGGCCCGGGAAGCGGCGGTCGGCGCGCGGGACAGGCGGGATGAGGGCGTGGGAGGTGGCGGTGAGGCGGAGGCGGCAGGGCCGGAGCGTGGAGGCGGCCCGGCCGCTCTGGCGGGCGCCGATCCTGCGCCGAGCGGGCGCCGGCCCTCGTGGCACGGCTCCTCCCCACCGGCCGACGGCCGTTCGCCTCCGGCCGGAGGCGGCCCTGCTCCACCGCTGCCCTTGCCGGTCGCCTCGGCGGAAGGCTCCCGTCCGCTCCTCGTCGAAGGCGCACCGGCAGCGGCCGACGCCTCATCCGCGCGGACTCCTGATCCCCCGTCGGCGGCAAGGTGCCGCCCCCGCTCCTCCCCACCACCGTCTCGGCCGCCCCCGGCAGGCGCCCGTCGGCGCCTGGGCAGGAGGAGGGCCGATGTCCAGACGCTGCCGACCAGTTGGGCGAGGCCCGGGAACGGCAGGCCCTCCGGTGGAGCCCCATGAGCCCCGGCGATGCCCGTGATGCCCGTGAGAAGGACGGCGAGGGCGGCCGTGGTGCCCACGCGGGAGAAGAGGGCCCCGATGAGGGCGGTGACGCCGACGCCGAGGGCCAGGGCGAGCGCGTTCCCGCCGGTGAGGGCGGTGTAGGCGCCCGCGACGGTCGTCCAGGCGGTACGGACGGCGAGGCAGCGGGCGCGTTCGGCCCGGCCGGCGCCCTCCGGGAGGGGCATGGCCAGCAGGACGGCCGGCAGGGCGACGGCCGCGCCGGTGCCGGGATGGCCGGTCGCGGTGCCGGCGACGAGCGGCACGGCGAGTGCCACGCCGGCGGCGGCGCCGTCCGCGTACCGCGGCCGGCCCTCGGGCCGCAGGAGGGCCGGCAGGGCGGGCCGGCCCGGCCCGCGGCCCCGGGCCCTCCGCGCACCGGACCGCCGCCCGGTCATGGGACGGCGGGGACGGTCGGCAGGGGCCCGGGCTCCGCCGTGGGCAGCCGGACCTCGACGGTCGTGCCCGCGCCGGGCGCGCTGTCCACGGTGAACCGGCCGCCCGCGCTCTCGACCCGTACGTAATGGCTGGCCAGGCCGATGTGCCCGGCGCGCAGCCGGTCCCTGACGACGCGCGGGTCGAAGCCGACGCCGTTGTCGCGGACGGTCAGCACGGTCTCGTCGCCCTCGGTGGCCAGCGTCAGCCATACGTCGGCGGCGCGCGCGTGCTTGACGATGTTGCGGAGCAGCTCCCGGGCGGTGGAGTAGAGCAGGGTCTCGTGGCCGACGCGGCCGGGCAGCCGTACGTCGTAGTGGACGCGGAAGCCGCCGCGCCGGGCGAACCGCTCCCCCGCGGCCTCCAGCGCGGCACCCAGTCCGGCGGCGGCGAGGATCTGCGGGTGGAGATTGAAGATGATCTCCCGCATCTCCCGGACGGTGCCCCGCACTTCGTCCTGGGCCCGGCCGAGGGCCGCGCGGGCCGCGGGGTCGGTGACGGATTCCTCGGCCTCCTCAAGATCGTGCAGAGCGGCCAGCAGCGTCTGCACCGCGCCGTCGTGCAGGGAGTCGGCGACCCGGGACCGTTCGCGGGTCTCGGCGGCGAGCGCGTCGTCGAGCAGCAGTTCCCGGGTGTCGAGGAGTTCGGCGACCCGCCGACCGCGCCGGGCCAGCAGGACCGCGATGAGCACCGAGGCGCCGACCGTCCACAGCAGGTACGCCTCGTCGACGACGATGTCCCAGGATTCCCGCGCCGGGTGCGTCAGGGCGTGCGGTACGGACATCGCCGCGTAACAGACCATGCAGACGGCGCCGAAGACGGCCGTGACCTTCGGCATCTGCCACAGGACGGTGGCCGTGGACCACAGGAAGTAGGCGTAGCGGACCGGGGAGTCCGGGCCGCCGGAGACCGCGGCGAGGGCGGTGATCAGCGCGAGGTCCACGACGAGGGCGCCCGCGGCACCGCGCATGCCGGCCACCGGGCGGCGCCGGATCCACACCATCCGCCCGACGGCCCAGATCAGGTAGGCGACGAGCAGGCCGTCGAACCAGTGCCGGTACGAGACGTCGGGCGGCCGGCGTCCCGCCATGAACACGGGGACGGTCATGGCGAGCCGGATCCAGGCCACGCGGCGGGAGGAGAGTGCCGCGTCCCCCAGGCGCTCCTCGCGCCGACGGGTGGTCATCGGGGCTCGCCCGGACGGACCGCGCCGGAGCGTCCGGTCGGCCCGCCTCCGTCCCGTTCTGTCCGGCGATACCGCACGGTTCCGACCCTAGACCGGCTGCCCCGGCCGCGCCCGGCGGACGCCACCCGAGGAGGGTCTCGACCGTGACGACGCGGCGCCCGAGCCGCGGAGCGGCCGGAGCACCCCGTCAGGACGGGCGCCCCGTCGGCATCAGCGTCGGCACCGGCACCAGTACCGGCACCGAAGCGGACGTCACGCCCGGCCGACCCCCGGCGAAGGCGCAGGGCACACACCCACACACCCCGCGCGGCCTCCCCCC
>NZ_JBPQTX010000239.1:0-10905 GCF_051386555.1 Streptomyces sp. URMC 126 | reverse complement strand
GGGTCGGGAGGGGCCCCAGGAAACAGCGGAGGCAGCGGAACCGGAGGAGCCGGTTACGGGGAGGGGTACGACCGGGGGTACGGCGGTGGTGGCCCTGCGGTGCCCGAGGCGCGCGGTGGCTGGGACGGCGGCCGGGCCGCGACGGAACGGTCCGTTCCGGGTACCCGTGACCCGCGGCTGACCGGCCCCGCCGGGCCGCGCGGTGGCGAGGGGACCGTCGATCTGGGCGGACGTCAGACCGGCCGCCCCCCGCACGACCCGTCGGGCGGCGGTGGGCCCGCCTCGGCCGCGCCGTCCGCTGACCGGCCCCGGCGGCCGGGCGACGAGGCCTGGCGGCCCGGCGAGGAGCCGTGGCCCCGGGAGCCGGACCCGACCCCTCGGCCGGTGACGGCAGCCCCGCTTCCGCAGCAGGTCCAGCCCCAGCCCCAGCCACACCCCCAGGCACAGCCACAGCCTCAGCCCCAGACGCCGGTTCGGTCTCCGGCCGGGCAGCGGGGTCGGGTGCAGGGGCCGGGGCAGGGCGGTCCGGAGCAGGGTGGCCAGGGGCTCTCGCCCTACGCCGGGTGGACGCCGCAGGAGCAGCCTCCGCAGGCTCAGCAGCCTCAGGCCCAGTCGCAGGCGCAGCGCCGGCCCCAGCCGCAGCCGCAAGCCCAGCCTTCCCACCAGCACCAAGCCCAGCCACATCACCAGCCCCAGCACGCACAGCAGCCCATCCACTCCGCGACCCCGCAGCGACCGGCGCAGGCGCAGGCCCAGTCCCTGCCCGTCCAGCAGACGGCCGCCGCCTCGCAGCCGCCCCCCGCCGCCCCGCAGCCCGCGCCGGCCTCCCCCGCGCAGCCCCTCCCCGCCCAGCAGGCGGTGCCGGACCGGCAGGCCGCGCCCGGCCCGGAGCAGGCGGCCCCGGCGCCGTGGAAGCCGCCGACGGAGAACCCCTTCCTGCTCGCGGCCCGCCAGGAGGGCCGTCCGGCCGGGCTCGGGCGACGCCTCGCGGCCCGGCTGATCGACACGGCCGTGCTCGGCGGGGCCGTCGCCGCCGTCGCGCTGCCGCTCTGGACCAAGGCCGTCGGCCACATCGACGAGAAGGTGGACCGGGCCAAGCGGTCCGGCGAGACCGTCACCGTCTGGCTGCTCGACGGCACCACCGGCACGTACCTCGCCGTCGTCCTCGCCGCGCTCCTGCTCGGCGGCGTCCTCTACGAGGTGCTGCCGACCTCCGCCTGGGGCCGCACGCTGGGCAAGAAGCTGTGCGGAGTGCGGGTGCTGGACATCGAGTCGCACGACACCCCGCGGTTCCGCGCCGCTCTCCGCCGCTGGCTGGTGTACAGCCTGCTGGGCGTGGTGGCGGTCGGGGTGCTCAACGCTCTGTGGTGCCTGTTCGACCGCCCCTGGCGGCAGTGCTGGCACGACAAGGCCGCTCGTACCTTCGTCGCGTCGGGCCGGGGCTGAGCGCCGGACCCGACCGTCAAGCCCCGCCGGCCGGAGCCGGCCCCCGGCCCCCACCCGGCGGCAACTCGAACGGCATACGGTCGGATGCGGTGGCCCGCCCTCCGAGGTGTACTCGGGCCATGAGCACGGACCAGCCGCAGGACAACGACCCGTTCGGCAAGAAGCCGCCGGAGGACCTTCCGCCGTACGGGGGAGCGCCCGGCGGCGGCCCGCCCGCCGGCGGTCCCCCCGGGGGCGGCCAGTACGGGGCCGGGCCCCGCCCGGGCGACCCCTACGGCGCCGGAGGGCCGCCCCCGCCCGGCGGCCCGGGGAACCCCTACGGGGACGGGTACGGCGCGGCGGACCCGCTGGCCGGCATGCCGCCGCTCGCGAGCCGCCTCAAGCGCCTGCTCGCGCGGATCATCGACTTCCTGATCGTCTTCGTTCCGGTCAGCCTGATCTACTCGGCGTTCTTCTGGAACCACTGGGACCCGGCCGAGGACAACACCAAGAACACCGGTCTCAGCGTCCTCGTCGCGATCGTCTACTTCATCTACGAGGGCCTGATGCTGACGGCCCGCGGCCAGACGGTCGGCAAGATGGCGACGGGCATCCGCGTCGCGATGCTGGAGGACGGCGCCGTGCCGCGGAGCGCCGCGGGCTGGATCCGGGCCGCCGTCTACTGCCTGCCGTGGATCGTGCCCTGCTGCGGACCGCTCTTCTGGCTGGTGAACGTCCTGTGGTGCACCTGGGACAAGCCGTATCAGCAGTGCATCCACGACAAGGCGGCCAAGACGGTGGTGGTCTCAGCCGTGCAGTGAGTGCTCGCCCATCCGCGCGCCCGCCGGCCGTGCTCCGGCGGGCCGGCGCACGGGGGGCTCCACCGCCCGTGGAGCGCGCCGCGCGCCGGGCACCAGGGCGGCCACGAGCAGACCGAGCGCCAGCGCGCCCAGGGCGACGACGGCGATCCCGACGCCCGAACCCGTCCGTGACAGCAGCAGCATGACGAGGGTCGAGAGAACAACGGTGGCCGAGCCGTAAACGATCTGTGCTGACGTCGGACGCGGCATGACGGAATCCGTCCTCGGGGGGATGGTGGGGTGCAGAGCCCACAGGTACGTACCGCAAAAAGACTCTACGGTCCTCTCTGCCCTAGGGGAACGGCCGGTAAGCACACCCTTGCCCATCGTCCCGAGGCGTGAGAGGCGCGGGGCGCGGCCGGCCCGCCCGGGTGGTGGAACGAACGCGCCCGCGTGTCCGCCCGGCGCGGGCGCCCCCACTGCTGACACGTGTCCGGACCCGGCCGGGGGAGACGCCGGGTGGCGGGCGGCCGGAAACCCGGAAGATCATCTAAGAGGGAGAGAAAACCGCAGGTCAGAGCCGTATTTCCGGATTTCCCTGGCGGGTCGTCGTCGATCGGGGTTGGATGCGTGAGGGGCGTTGTCTTATTGACACGGATACCGACTCGGAGTGTTCCACGGAGGGTGATGCGGATGGCCGGCGGCGGTTTCGTCAAGCTCCCGGACGGCAGTGTGGTCGTCGCCCTGTCCCTGCCCAGCCCGCCCGGCGGTGAGGCGCGGCCGGGGACGCGGGTACGGGTCCTGGTGCACGCCGCCAACCGCCAGCGGGCGCTCACCCGGGTGCGGAATCTCGGCCTCCGGGCGGTCTTCCTCCGTGGGAACAGCGAACCGCCGACCCCGGACGAGGTGAGCGCGGCGCTCCATCACCCGGACGGGCTGGTGTGGCGGTCGGCTCCGGAGGACGAGACGGAGTGGTGGCATCCGATAGCGCGGCTGCTGCGCCGCCCGGCGGGAGCGGCCTGACGTCCGGCGGCCCCTGCGCGGTGGGACGAGGCGCTTCCGGCGCGACGGCGGACCGAGGACCCCGCCGGCATCCGACGCTCTCCCCACCGCTGACCCGACGCTCAGCCCACCACGGGCTTGCCCACCAGCTCCACGCCCGCCCCGCGCAGCTCTTCCAGCGCGCTGTCGACGGTCTCCCGCGCCACCCCCGCCGTGAGGTCCAGCAGGACGGTAGTGACGAGGCCCTGGCGGCGGGCGTCCAGCGCGGTCGCCCGCACGCAGTGGTCGGTGGCGATGCCCACCACGTCGACCTCGGTCACATCCCGGGCGTGCAGCCAGTCGGCGAGGCCGGTGCCGTTCTCGTCCGCGCCCTGGAAGGCGCTGTAGCCGGCCGCGTAGGCGCCCTTGTCGAACACCGCGCCGATCGCTCCGGAGGCGATGGCCGGCGCCAGGTTGGGGTGGAATCCGCTGCCCTCGGTGCCGGCCACGCAGTGGGCGGGCCAGGAGTCCACGTAGTCCGGGTGGTCCGAGAAGTGGTCGCCCGGGTCGATGTGCATATCGCGGGAGGCGACGATGTGGGCGTAACCGGCGGTGGCCTCGGCCACCAGGTCGGTTATCGCCGCCGCCACGTCGGCGCCGCCCGCCACCGCGAGGGCGCCGCCCTCGCAGAAGTCGTTCTGCACGTCGACGATGATCAGTGCACGGTTCATGGCGCTTGATCCTTTACGGAAGGGCCCTCGGCCGACGAGCGGGCGGCGACGCAGCCGGCGATGCGTGACCGGCTGCTCCGGTACGGCGTGCCGCGACCGGAGCCGCGGCGGCTGCGATTCTGTTCGAACTCTCTGTGACCGAGGGTAGTGAGTCCCCTGGGACGGGGGGAGGGGCACAGGGGGCGGTCGGAGGTACGCCGACGGTGCGTCGGCGGCGGAGGGGCCCTACGGGCCCGGCCCCTAGGGAGTCGCGTCGGGCCCGTACGGGTCCTGCCGGGCCCGGCTCAGACGTACTCCGTGGGCAGCACCGGCTCGCCCTTCGACAGCTGCGTGGCGGAGAGCGGCAGTCCGGCGCGGGCGGCGGTGTGCCGGTCCCGGGCCGCGTCCAGCGGCTCCCGGGCGACGACCTCGCCGCCCCGGACGAGCTCCACGAGCAACTGCCGCCCGGCGAGCTCCTCCGGCACCGGCCCGGTGCCGACGACCTCGGCCTCGGCTACGCCGTCCGCGTCGGTGCGCCGGGCGGCCCACTTGCGTCCGCCGAGGGACATCTTTCCGCCCATGGACTTCTTGGCGACCGGCCGCAGCGGGGCGTCCGGGTCGGCCGAGTCCGCGCGGGCGACCAGCTTGTAGACCATGGAGCAGGTGGGGTGGCCGCTTCCGGTGACCAGCTGGGTGCCGACGCCGTACGCGTCCACCGGGGCGGCGGCCAGCGAGGCGATGGCGTACTCGTCCAGATCGCTGGTCACGACGATCTTCGTCTTGTGGGCGCCCAGCTCGTCGAGCTGCTGGCGCACCCGGTGGGCGAGGAGCAGCAGGTCGCCGGAGTCGATGCGGACGGCGCCGAGCTCCGGCCCGGCGATCTCGACCGCCATCCGGACCGCCTCCGTCACGTCGTACGTGTCGACGAGCAGCGTGGTGCCGCCGCCCAGCGAGTCGACCTGGGCGCGGAAGGCGTCGCGCTCGCTGTCGTGCAGCAGGGTGAACGCGTGCGCGCTGGTGCCGACGGTCGGGATGTTGTAGCGGAAACCGGCGGCGAGGTCGGAGGTGGTGGCGAAGCCGCCCACGTACGCCGCGCGGGCCGCGGCGACGGCGGCCAGTTCGTGGGTGCGCCGGGCGCCCATCTCGATCAGCGGCCGGCCGCCCGCCGCGACCGCCATCCGGGAGGCCGCGGCGGCCACCGCGGAGTCGTGGTTGAGGATCGACAGGATCACCGTCTCCAGCAGCACGCACTCGGCGAAGGTGCCCTCCACCCGCATGATCGGCGAGCCCGGGAAGTACACCTCGCCCTCGGGGTAGCCGAAGATGTCGCCGCGGAAGCGGTAACCGGCGAGCCAGTCCAGCGTCGGGGCGTCCACGATGCCGCGGTCGGCGAGGAACTCCAGGACGCCCGGGTCGAAGCGGAAGTTCTCGACGGCGTCCAGGACGCGGCCGGTGCCGGCGACCACGCCGTACCGGCGGCCCTCGGGCAGCCGGCGGCTGAAGACCTCGAACACCGACCGCCGGCCGGCGGTCCCGGCGCGGAGCGCGGCCTGCACCATCGTGAGTTCGTACCGGTCGGTGAAGAGCGCCGTCGACGGCACAGCCACCGGCAGCCCCAGGTCCGCAGCGTTCACTTGGCCCTACCTCGCATTCCCGTTCTGGCGTCGTCCGGATGCTACCGCGAATACTCGTCAGAGTGACGATTTCGGGGGGCCGTTTGTGCGTCGGAGGCCGCGAAGTGGCAGCATGGGAAGTGCGTATGGACCGCCGTGTCCCGACGGAGAAGCGAGGCGTGGAGCGGGCGTGAGTGTGGCACCTGTCGAGATCGAACGTCCGGAGACGGGCGAATCCCCCTTCGCCGTGGCCGAACCCGACGTTCCGTGGGTGACCCTCGTCCACAACGACCCCGTGAACCTCATGAGCTATGTGACCTACGTCTTCCAGGCGTACTTCGGTTACTCCAAGGACAAGGCCCGCAAACTGATGCTCGACGTCCATCACAAGGGCCGCGCCACGGTCTCCAGCGGAACGCGCGAGGAGATGGAGCGCGACGTGCAGGCGATGCACGGCTACGGCCTGTGGGCGACCCTGTCGCAGGACCGTTGATGTCCGGCCACTTCGAGCCGCTGCCCGGCGGCGGGGCGGCCATCGCCCTGGACGAGATCGAGATCTCCATCCTCCGCAACCTCACCGTGCAGCTCCTGGAGCTGATCGGCCCCGAGGACGGGCCCGCGGACGCGGACGAGGATCCGCTGGCGCGCCTCTTCGCCGAGGGCCCCAGCGAGCCGCCCGCCGATCCGGCGCTGGCCCGCCTCTTCCCCGACGCCTACGGCACGCCCGGCGCCGAGCCGGACGAGCAGGCCCGCGCGTACGCCGCCGAGTTCCGCCGCTACACCGAGAACGACCTGCGCGCCCGCAAGCGTGACGACGGCCTGGCGGTGGTCCGCTCGCTGGACGGGCTCTCCCCGGCGGACGGCCCCGGGGGCGGCGCGGCCGTGCTCCGGCTGACGCCGGAGGGCTCCCGGCAGTGGCTGGGCACGCTCAACGACCTCCGGCTGACCATCGCCGCCCGGCTGGAGATCACCGACGAGGACGAGAGCGACGCCCTCTTCCGGCTACCGGACGACGACCCCCGCAAGCCGATGGTGATGGCCTACCTGTGGCTCGGCGGGCTCCAGGAGACCCTGATCGAGACGCTGGGCCCGCGCTAGGCCGGCCCGAGGCGTCCGGAATCCGCCGCTCCATCGCGCCGTGACCCTTCACGGGCCGGGCGTACCCTCCCCACGGACGCCTGCGTCCGCTCATCGGGTCATAGTGTCCGCATAACGATCCCATTACCGAGGTGCCGGGGAACGCCCTATTCACGGGGTTCGCCTCGTTATGCCTGTGGCCTGCCCCACATTCGAACTGGCGATCTACGTATTACCCGTGATAAATCTTCACGACCTGCATCCACCGACGCCACCCATGTCGTGGAGCGGGAGCGCTATCGCCGACCGACCGTCGGCACGTGCAGGACTCCATCCGGGGGGATCGGAACCCGATCCGGATCATCCGGATCGGTATGGAGAAAGGCGTTCCACCATGACCTCTGAGCAGGTCGCGGACCGCGTCGTCGGCGAGGCCGGCGAGCGGGACGGAAGCGGCGAAGCTTCCGAGGGTTACCAGCGGGGGCTGGGCAACCGACAGATCCAGATGATCGCCATTGGTGGCGCCATCGGCACGGGGCTCTTCCTCGGCGCCGGCACGGCCATATCCAAGGCCGGACCGAGTCTCATCCTGGCTTACGCGATAGCGGGCCTGGTCATCTTCTTCATCATGCGGGCGCTCGGCGAGCTCCTCATGTACCGCCCGGTCTCGGGTTCCTTCTCGGACTACGCCCGTGAGTTCCTCGGGCCGTTCTGGGGCTATGTGACCGGCTGGACCTACTGGCTGTTCTGGGTGGTCACCGGCATCACCGAGGTGACCGCGGCGGCCAAGTACGTCCAGTACTGGGACAAGGACATCCCGCAATGGGCCTCGGCCCTGGTCTTCACGGCCGTCCTCTACCTGGCCAACCTGATCTCCGTGAAGCTCTTCGGCGAGCTGGAGTTCTGGTTCTCCATGGTCAAGGTCACCGCCATCATCGGCATGATCCTGATCGGCATCGGCGTGATCACCCTCGGCTTCTCCGACGCCGGTGACACCGCCTCGTTCTCGCTGCTCTGGTCCGACGGCGGGTTCTTCCCCGAAGGCATCGGCGGCACGCTGATGACGCTTCAGATCGTCATGTTCGCGTTCCTCGCCGTCGAACTCGTCGGCGTCACCGCGGGCGAGGCGACCGACCCCAAGAAGACGCTGCCCAAGGCCATCAACACCGTGCCGTGGCGGATCGCCGTCTTCTACGTGGGCGCGCTCATCATCATCCTGTCGGTGGTCAGCTGGACCGTCTTCGAGCCGGGCGTCAGCCCGTTCGTCGCGGCCTTCGCCAAGATCGGCCTGCCGGCCGGCGCCGGAATCGTCAACTTCGTGGTCCTCACCGCGGCGCTGTCGTCCTGCAACTCCGGCATGTACTCCACCGGCCGGATGCTGCGCGACCTGGCCCTCAACGGCCAGGGCCCGAAGTTCTTCGGCGTCCTGACCAAGCGCGGGCTGCCGCTGCGCGGCACCACCGTCTCCGCCGCGTGCATGCTCGTCGGTGTCTGGATCAACTACCAGTGGCCGGGCAAGGCGTTCGAGTACGTCGTCTCCTTCGCCACCATCTCCGGCATGTGGGCGTGGATCATGATCCTCCTCGCCCAGCTCCGCTACCGCCGCAAGGCCGACCGCGGCGAGCTGCCGCAGTCGGAGTTCAAGGCCCCCGGAGCGCCCTGGACCAGCCTCTTCGCCCTCGCCTTCATCGGCATGGTGATCGTGCTGATGGGCATCGACAAGGACTCGCGCATCTCGCTGTACTGCGCGCCGATCTGGGCCGCGATCATGGTCGTGTCGTACTTCGTGCTCAAGGCCCGCAACCCGCAGGCCTTCGAGCGCAAGGATTACTCGGCCGCGGCGCGGGAAAGCGTCGACCAGGCCGCCTGACGCCGGCGTTCCGCCGGGCACTCGGGCCCGCCCGCACCCTCCCCCCTGGTGCGCGGCGGGCCCGTCGCGTTTCCGGGGCCCCGGCGCCGCCCCTCAAGGGATTCGGGCCGGCGAGTGGCGTCCGTCACGGCCCGGCCGGGGCCCGTCGGCACCGACCTATGCTGGCCCGCATGCTGACCATCACCCAGGCCCTGTACGACCGGATCGTCGAGCACGCCCGCGCCGACCACCCCGACGAGGCGTGCGGTGTGGTCGCCGGACCGGCCGGCAGCGACCGCCCCGAGCGGTTCGTCCCCATGCTCAACGCCGCCCGCTCGCCCACGTTCTACGAGTTCGACTCCTCCGATCTCCTCGCGCTGTACCGCGAGATGGACGACCGCGACGAGGAGCCGGTGGTCATCTACCACTCGCACACCGCCACCGAGGCGTACCCGTCCCGCACGGACGTCTCGTACGCCAACGAGCCCGGCGCCCACTACGTGCTGGTCTCCACGGCGGACACCGACGGCTCCGGCCCCTTCCAGTTCCGCTCGTTCCGGATCGTGGCCGGGGAGATCACCGAGGAGGAGGTCCGGGTCGTCCCCGCGTACTGAGCGCCGGCCCGGCCGTCCCACCAGCCGGAACGCGGCGTCCCGCCGACCGGGACGGCCATGGGGGAGCGGGGCGGGGAATCGATAGCATGCGCCGACGGTTGTCCGGGGAGAACATCCGTTCCGTCCCCGCGCCCCCGGCTCTCGCAAGCCTCTCCGCACTCCGACGAGGAGCACCACCATGGCCATCGAGGTACGCATCCCGACCATCCTCCGGACCTACACCGACGGCGCGAAGGCCGTCGAAGGCGCCGGGGCCACGATCGACGAGCTCTTCAAGGACCTGGACTCCCGCCACCCGGGCATCCGCGAGCGGCTGGTGGACGAGCAGGCGGGCGGCGGGCTGCGCCGGTTCGTCAACGTCTACCTGAACGACGAGGACGTCCGCTTCCTGGCCGGCCTGGGCACCGAACTCGCCGACGGCGACAACGTCACCATCCTCCCGGCGGTCGCCGGCGGGGCCCGCTAGGCATGCGGTACGACAGCCCGCTGGCCGCGGTCGGCGACACCCCGCTGGTCCGCCTGCCCCGGCTGTCCCCCTCCGGGGACGTCCGGATCTGGGCGAAGCTGGAGGACCGCAACCCCACCGGGTCCGTCAAGGACCGCCCCGCCCTGCACATGATCGAGCAGGCGGAGAAGGCCGGCCGGCTGACGCCCGGCCGCACGATCCTTGAGCCCACCTCGGGCAACACCGGCATCTCGCTGGCCATGGCCGCCCGCCTCAAGGGCTACCGCATCGTCTGTGTGATGCCGGAGAACACCAGCGAGGAGCGGCGGCAGCTGCTCACCATGTGGGGCGCGGAGATCATCTCCTCGCCGGCGGCCGGGGGTTCGAACACGGCCGTGCGCGTCGCCAAGGAGCTGGCCGCCGAGCACCCCGACTGGGTGATGCTCTACCAGTACGGGAACCCCGACAACGCCGGCGCCCACTACGCCACGACCGGCCCGGAGATCCTCGCCGACCTCCCCGGCATCACCCACTTCGTCGCCGGTCTCGGCACCACCGGCACCCTGATGGGCGTCGGCCGCTACCTGCGCGAACACGTCCCGGACATCCGGATCGTCGCCGCCGAACCGCGCTACGACGACCTCGTCTACGGCCTGCGCAACCTCGACGAGGGCTTCGTGCCCGAGCTCTACGACGAGACGGTCCTCACCACCCGCTACTCCGTCGGCTCCGAGGACGCCGTACGCCGCACCCGTGAACTCCTCGCCGAGGAGGGCATCTTCGCGGGCGTCTCCACCGGCGCCGTCCTGCACGCCGCGCTCGGCGTCGCGCGGAAGGCCCAACGGGCCGGGGAACGCGCCGACATCGTCTTCATCGTGGCCGACGGCGGCTGGAAGTACCTCTCCACCGGCCTCTACACCGCGCCCACCACCGAGGCGGCGGTGGCGGCCCTGCACGGGCAGCTCTGGGCCTGAACGCCCGCCGGGCACCGGGGGCCGGGGCGGCCGGCGAGGGGCCGGAGGGGGCCGGAGAGACTGCCCCTACCGATGTTGGCGACCGGCTGACATCATCCCGTAGGAGACGCACATGAACTGTCCTGCATGTGGATCTTCGGACATGAGGCAACTCAACAATGGAAACTGGCAGTGCGGAAACTGCGGCGCAGTCACGGCTGGATCGGGCGGCCTGGGATGCGCTCGACCCTGAGACGCGCGAACGGCTCGCGGCCGTCATGTCGCCGGAGGAGTTCACGGTGACGGCCGGCAGCGAGGAGTCCGCCGAGCGCTTCCGGCGCTTCATGGACACCCTCGACCGGGCCGAGCGGGTCCGGCCGCTCTAGCGGCCCGCCGCGCCCTCCACCGCACCCGCGGACCCCCCCCCCCCCCCCCCCC
>NZ_JBPQTX010000238.1:0-10931 GCF_051386555.1 Streptomyces sp. URMC 126 | reverse complement strand
GGAGCCGGAGGAGGTGGGCGGGGTGGGTGAGGCGAGCGAGGCCGTGCCGGCGTTGATCGTCATGGACACCCCAACCCGGCGCGCGCTGAGGGTTATTCCGGTCCGGGGGTCGTCGTGCGCCCGGCGTCCGCGGCGGTCGGTCGGGCGCCCGGTCCGTCGCGTCCCGTGCGCCTCTTCCGACCGGCCCCGGCGTCCGGGGCCCCGCACGGCGATGCCGCCGGTGCGGGGGCCGGACGTGGAGGGCGCCGGACGTGGAGGGTGCCGGGCGCGGAGGGCGCCGGGCGTCCCGGGCACATGACGGTCTCGCGTGCTCGGGCGAGCTTGCCGTCATGGCGCTTCGACGTCCGGGGGCCGAACGCCCAGGTGCCTCGGTGCGTGGGGGAACGCCCGACCGCTTCGGCGCCGCGACGCGTTCGGTGTCCTCAGCGCACCGTCACGTAGACCGGCTCGGAGACCGCGCCGCCGCCCGTCACCCGGAGGGCGTTCTTGCCCTTGATGCCGAGCTTGACGCGCATGGAGTAGGCCGCGTTCTTGTTGACGGCGACCTTGGCCGGGAGGGAGACCCACTTGGCGCCCTGCTTCTGCTGGAGGACGACCGTGGTGCCCGCCTTGATGCCGGTGGCCTTGCCGCTGACGCGGAACTCCTGCCAGGCCGCGACCGAGTCGACGCTCGCCTGGGCGGTGAGCGCGGGCTTGGCCGCGAATGTGGCGGCAGGGGTGGCGGCGGGGGCGGGTGAGGCGGGAGCGGACGCGGACGAGGTCGGCGCGGGGGCGGGTACGGGAGCCGGAGCGGCGAAAGCGGCGGCGGCGCCTCCGGCGGTGAGACCGGCCGCGAGGGCACCGGCTATGGCGAAGCGGTAGGCACGGTTCATGACGTATTCCTCCCTGATGGACCCGTTGGGTCTCGATGACCCGATGGCGGGGCTTCACTGGGGAATACGGGAAAAGAGCGATGTCGGTTGCACCGTGCATCGAACTCTTTCCCGAGGTGTGTGCCGGAGGCGCCCTCAGGGACGAAATCCCGCCAGAGGGCCCCGTGTCACGACGAGAACGTGAAGTTGGAGTGGTTCGTCGCGAGCCGGGTCTCGTCCGGCCCGTAGGCCGTCACCTGGATCTGCCAGCGCACGGACGGGTTGACGACGATGAAGGTGGGGTGCCAGTTGGTGACGTCCCAGTTGAGGACCGGTGAGCGGACGGTGCTGTCGAGGCTCAGGCTCTGCTTGGTCAGGTCGCTGTAGGTGTGCCACCTGATGGAGGCCGTCCTGCCCTTCAGGCCTTTGAGCGTGACGTTCACCTGCACCTTGGTGAGGCCGGTGCCCACCGGCCCCTGGGAGAGGACGCTCGTGACACTGGCCGAGACTCGCGGGGGCGTCGGAGTAGGAGTAGGAGTCGGGGTCGCCGCGTCCGGCGGCGGGGTCACCTGCTGGTGGGTGCTCGCCGGGGGAGTCGAGGGCGTCGGCGGCGGGCCGGAGGGGGTCGGCGTCGAGGGGCCGGCCGCCGCGGCGGTCGTCGGCGGGGGTGTGGGCCCGTCGGCCTTGTCGTCCGAGGAGTGTCCCTGGAGCAGGACGGGCAGGAGCGCGCCGAGGACCACGGCCAGCCCGCCGGTGACCCAGTAGGCCCACACGCGGTGCCAGAACGGGTTCCCCGGTGGATCGGGCAGGTGTGGCGGATCTCCGGCGCTCATATCCGTCCCCCTCGGTATGGCCCCGGCATGTGCCTTTGGGCCGAGCGTGACGGGACGCTACTCCCGGAATCGGCCATTCAGGGAGGCGTATGAGGCGCATGGGCAGGAGCGCTTCCGCATGCCGCACGCCCCTGTAAGGGACGGGTTCCGGTTACGTCCATGACACCATGGACGGATATCTGTACTAGCCATGGAGTCACGCATGAAGGAGCCCGCTTCCGCCGAGGCCGAAGCGCCCGGGGGCGACCCGTCCGACCAGCACATATCCGCGCCGGCCGGAAAGTCTCCCGGCCGCCGGAACCGGCTGTTCGTCACCCTCGCCCTGGGCGGGCTCACGGCCGTGGCCCCGCTGTCCATGGACATGTACCTGCCGGCGCTCCCCGAGGTGACGGACTCGCTGCGAAGTCCCGCCGCCACCGTGCAGCTCACCCTCACCGCCTGCCTCATGGGCATGGCGGTGGGACAGCTCGTCGTCGGCCCGATGAGCGACAAGTGGGGCCGTCGCCGGCCGCTGCTCGCCGGCATGGCGCTCTACGTCATCGCCACCGTGCTCTGCGCGGTCGCCCCCAACGCGCCCCTGCTCATCACGTTCCGCCTGGCCCAGGGCCTGGCCGGCGCGGCGGGCATCGTGATCGCGCGCGCCGTCGTGCGCGACCTCTACGACGGCGTGGCCATGGCCCGTTTCTTCTCCACCCTGATGCTGATCTCGGGCGTGGCCCCGGTCGTCGCGCCACTCATCGGCGGACAGCTGCTGCGCTTCACGGACTGGCGCGGCGTCTTCGTGGTGCTCACCGTCATCGGCCTCGCCCTGACGTTCCTCGTCCACCGCTACCTGGACGAGACCCTGCCGCCCGGCCGTCGGCAGCCCGGCGGCCTCGGCGAGACGCTGCACGCGATGCGCGGTCTGCTCGCCGACCGCGCCTTCACCGGCTACATGCTGTCCGGCGGCTTCGCCTTCGCCGCCCTCTTCTCCTACATCTCGGCGTCGCCCTTCGTCATCCAGGACATCTACGGGGCCTCGCCGCAGACGTTCAGCCTGCTGTTCGGCCTCAACTCCGTCGGCCTCGTCCTCGTCGGGCAGATCAACGGCAAGCTGCTGGTCGGCCGCGTCAGCCTGGACAAGGCCCTCGGCTGGGGCCTCACCGTGATCACCCTGGCCGCCGCCGCCCTGCTCGTGCTGACCTCGGGCGCCTTCGGCGAGCCGGGCCTGGCCCCGGTCGCCGCCGGCCTGTTCGTCCTGATGGCCGCCATGGGCCTGGCCATGCCCAACACCAACGCCCAGGCGCTGATGCGCTCCGGCAACGCGGCCGGCTCCGCGTCCGCCCTGCTGGGCACCTCCACCTACCTGCTCGGTGCCATCGCCTCCCCGCTCGTCGGCATCGCCGGCGAGCACACGGCCGTCCCGATGGCCGCCGTCCAGCTCGGCTGCGCCGTGCTGGCGGTGCTCAGCTTCGTGCTGCTGTGCCGGCCGCGCGGCGGCACGGGCGCGGCGGGTGTGACGGGCATGGCCAGTGCGGCGGCGGGTGAGACGGGCGCGCGTTCCGAGGCGGGTACGGGCGCGGCGGGCGCCCGGGCCGCGGAGAAGCCTGCCGTCGCGGAGTAGAACGGCGCTGACGGAGTAGGTGGAGTAGTACGACTCTGACGGAGTAGTACGGCACCGCGGAGCGGTCCGCAGCCGCGGAGTGAACCGGGCCGCGGGGTATCCGGGCCGCTCTGTGCCATCCGATCCGGCCGCGCGGGCGGGGTGTGCCGTGCGCGGGGCGACGTCTCCTCGGCGGGACGGCCCTCGGGGGCGGCGTCGCCGGCCGGGGAACAGCGCCCTCATCGGCAGCGGCGGCACTCCTGCAGCGGCGGCACTCCGGAAACTCCGCGAAGCCGCCGCTCCTCGCTGCTCGCTCCCCGGCCGGCCCCCGGCCGCCTCCCGCCGCTTCCCGGCCGGCCGTCCCCCCGGCTGCTTCCGGACCCCCCGGTCGGCCGCGCGAGCCGCGCCGAGCGACGACAGCAGGGGCGGCGTGGCCCGCGCCGGCCACCACACCGCCCGTGGGCGCGGGGAAGCGGCGTCCGGCCACCGCCCACCCCGTAAAATCCACCCAATGCACGCCCCCGAGAACACGCCGCCGACCGGCGAGAACCTCCGCGCCGCGCTCGCCGGACTGCTCGACGGTCTGCCGCCCCGGCAGGCCGCCCGGGCCGTCGAGCGGCTGATCGCCAACTACCGGGGGCGGACCCCGACCGACGCGCCGGTCCTGCGCGACCGTTCCGACGTCGCCGCCTACGCCGCCTACCGCATGCCCGCGACCTTCGAGGCCGTCCGGCACGCGCTGGAGGCGTTCCGGGACCGGCTGCCCGACTGGTCGCCCGCCTCCCACGTCGACCTCGGCGGCGGTACGGGCGCCGCCACCTGGGCCGTCGCGGCGGCCTGGCCGGAGGAGGAGCAGCGGGCGACCACCGTCCTGGACTGGGCGGAACCCGCCCTCGCCCTCGGCGCCGAACTCGCCGGCACCGCCGCCGCGCCCGCGCTGCGCGCCGCGCGCTGGCAGCGGCAGGTCATCGGCGGCGGCCCGGCCGTCCCCGACGGCACCGACCTCGTCACCGTCTCCTACGTCCTCGGCGAACTCACCGACGACGCCCGCCGGGCCGTCGTCGACCAGGCCGCCTGCGCCCGCGCCGCCGTGATCGTCGAACCGGGCACCCCGGAGGGCTACCGCCGGGTGATCGAGGCCCGCGACCGGCTGATCGCGGCGGGCTTCGAGGTCGTCGCCCCCTGCCCGCACAGCGCGGCCTGCCCGATAGAGCCGGGCGCGGACTGGTGCCACTTCTCCGCCCGCGTCAGCCGGTCTTCCCTGCACCGGCAGGTCAAGGGCGGCTCGCTGGCGTACGAGGACGAGAAGTTCTCGTACGTCGCGGCGGTCAGGACCGGCGGCCCGGACGACGCCCCGGCGGGCCCGGACGGCCTTGCCGGCGCACGGGCCCGCGTCGTACGCCGTCCGCAGATCCGCAAGGGGCAGGTGCTCCTGGAACTGTGCACCCGGGACGAGGGCCTGCGCCGCGAGACGGTGACCAAGCGCCACGGCGACCTCTACCGCTCCGCGCGCGACGCGGACTGGGGCGACGCGTGGCCGCCGGAGGACGGGGCCTGACCTCTCCGGCCGTGATCGGCGCCGGCCTCCGGCCGACAGGCCGGGCGCCGGTCCCGCCGGACCGCTCCGGGTGGGAAGGGCCGGTGGGGCTGATCCCGGCGGGGCCAATGGGCCGACCCCGACGGAGCCGCCCCCGGCGACGGAGCGCCGAGCCCGGCCCTGCCGGGCGCCACCACCCCCGCCCCCCGCGCGGCAGCAGGGCCCGCACATATTCGCTGGTGCGCGCCCTGCTGGCCCCTGTACCTTGGGCCCCGCGACCGCGCCTCCGATGCGCTCGGCTGCGGCTACTTCCTTCTGACAATCAAGTGACGCCGCCGCCTCTTTGGATCTCGGCAGGCGCGGGCGCCTACGCCTCCGCCCCTCAAGCCAGTCGGCAGGGGCCGTTCCGTCCTTCGAATCCGGGGGGATTCGCTGCCTCGTCACACCCCACGCGTCTCCAAGCTGTGGTCCGAGATGCTCGTGGCCCCGCACATAGCGGCGGCCGCACGCTCGACGCTCCGGCCGTGGTCCGCGCACCGGCCCGCGGTTCCCGGCCCACCGCGCACCTACGCGGGCGGCCCGGCCTTCGTCCGGGAGCCCCGGGAGGAGCTCTTCCTCCTCGCGGTCGGCAACTTCGTCTCCCAGCGCACCTTTTACGAGAGCGGCGAGGAGCGCGACGACCGGTACCTCCGCCTCGTCCGCCGGCTCGCCATCGAGGACCCGGCGTGGACGGCCGGGCTGCTGCGCTGGCTGCGCGGCGAGGGCAACATGCGTACGGCGTCCCTGGTCGGCGCCGCCGCGTACGTGCGGGCGCGTCTCGAAGCCGGGGCGACCGACGGCCCGTCCAACCGGTCCGTGATCGACTCGGTGCTCCGGCGCGCCGACGAGCCCGGCGAGCTGCTCGCCCACTGGGTCTCGGCGTACGGGCGGACGGTGCCGCAGCCCGTGAAGCGGGGCATCGCCGACGGTGTGCGCCGGCTGTACACGTCCCGGTCCCTGCTCAAGTACGACACCTCGTCCAAGAACTTCCGCTTCGGCGACGTCCTCAACCTGGTGCACGCCTCGCCCGACCCGGACAAGCCCTGGCAGGGCGCCCTCTTCCGGTACGCCCTGGACCGTCGCCACCACCCGGAGCGGGCGGTTCCGCCGTCCTCCGACCGGCTGCTGACCGCCCACCGGGCGCTGATGGAGACGGCGGTGGGGGAGCGGCGGGCGGTGGTGACCGGGCCGGGCGGCAGTGAGCGGCTCGCCGCCGCGGGCATGACGTGGGAGTCCCTGGCGGGCTGGCTCCAGGGCCCGCTGGACGCCGCCGTCTGGGAGGCCGTGATCCCCTCGATGGGGCCGATGGCGCTCCTGCGGAACCTGCGCAACTTCGACGAGGCGGGGGTCTCGGACGAGGTCGCGGCCGGGGTCGCCGCGCGGCTGTCGGACGCCGCCGAGGTGGCCAGGTCCCGGCAGTTCCCCTTCCGCTACCTGGCCGCCCACCGCCAGGCGCCGTCGTCGCGCTGGTCGGAGGCGCTGGAGCGGGCGCTGGGCCACTCCCTGGCCAACGTCCCGTCGCTGCCCGGCCGGACGCTGATCCTGGTGGACCGGTCCGACTCCATGTTCTGGGACACCGTCTCCGAACGGTCCACGCTGACCCGGGCGGACGCGGCGGCGGTGTTCGGCACCGCCCTCGCCCTGCGCTCGGAACAGGCGGACCTGGTGGAGTTCGGCTGGACGAGCAGGAGGGTGCCGTTCGAGCGGGGCGAGCCCGTGCTGGAGGTGCTGAAACGGTTCCACAGCCTGGGCGGCACCCATACCGCGAAGGCGGTGCGGGATCACTACCGGGGGCACGACCGCGTCCTGATCGTCACCGACGAGCAGACCGCCGGCCCTGACAACCCTTACGGCCCCTACGGCTCCGGCCACCCGGCCGACCCGATCCCCGCCACCATCCCGGTCTACACATGGAACCTGGCGGGCTACCAGCCCGCCCACGGCCCCACCGCCCCCAACCGCCACACCTTCGGCGGCCTCACGGACGCCGCCTTCCGAATGGTCGGCCTCATCGAGGCGGGTGACGCGGCGACTTGGCCGTGGACCACCGACCCGGCCCCGGCGGCGGCCGGGATCTGAACTCGCCCTGGCCGTGAGCCGGCGCGGCTACAGGACTTCGAGCCGTGACCGCTGGGGCGCCGCCTCAACCAGGCCGGCCGTACCAGGAGAAGGTGCTGGGCTTCGCGGCTTGTTCCTTCGAGGCACTGGAGTCCCCGGGAATGGCCTCGGCCATCCGGCCCGCCTGCTGAAACTCCGACGCCTACCGACTCGCGAGGAACCCGACGGCACCGCCTACCTCCCCAACCGATGCGGCAGCCGACTGGAACGACAGAGTGCACAAGGCCGGCGTCCCGAATGCGGCCGGTGATGTCGCAGGGGAGATCTACAACGCCTTCTTCAAGCCCGGGTTCACCGGATCGTTGTCCAACCGGGCTGCTCCTACCCGGCAAGAGCTGAACTTCCGGGCGTGCATGGACGGTACAGTCCGCAAGGTGAGCGGGAACCGTCCGCTGTTCCGGTCGAGCTACATGCCGGATCAGTACCTCTACCACCATGGGGAGGCGATCACGCTGGAAGGAGCCCCGTCGCACAGTGCGGCGCCGGTGTACCGAGGGAACTTCGTCAGCTTCAGCCGCCTCATCGGCATCGATGTGGATCCGAAGAGCCTCCCGTACACGGACTGCCTGACGGGCAGTGGTCACGGAGGCAACCCCTGGGCGATCACCGTAATCTCCGGGGCGGACGTCAATCCCGCTACCGGGCACTTCTGCCTGGATCCGAAGCTCGCGGCGGATCCCGAGTTCAGCCATTAAGGGTCGCCGGCGATGATCTGGGTCCTCCTCGCGGTGCTCCTGTACTGGTTCGTCGTGGCCGCGGTCTGGGCGCTGCCGGCACTGATCGCGCCCGGTAGCCGGCGCTGGGGGCTTGTCGTGTGTCCTCTGCATCTCCTGGCCTTTCCGGTGATGCCGTGGCTGCTCGAACGTCGCTATGACGTCCCCTTCCGAGAGGGGGTGGCCTTCGCGGTGCCGGGGGCCATCGTTTCCGTCATCCGGCTGATCGTCGAGCTCACCGGTACGCACGGCCGCAGCGGCCGGGAGGAGGGAAGGGGAGGGGAGTAGGGCGTCCGGCGCTCGGAAGTGGCCGAACCCGGCCTCCGTACCGGAATACCTCTTCCGGAGCCCGGGCTTCCAGGCCGGCCGTGGCACCGCCGGCCGTCACGCCGCCCCGTCGGCCGTCACGCCGCCCCGCCGGGCGGGCCGTAGCCCCCGCGAACGGGGGGCGTCGGCCCGCCCGGCGTTGTCACCGCAGTTCCTGCGTGCAGCACTTCACGCTGCCGCCGCCCTTCAGCAGTTCGCCCAGGTCCATGCCGATCGGCTCGAAGCCGCGCTCCCGCAGGGGGGTGAAGAGGCCGACGGCCGCCTGGGGGAGGAGGACGTGGCGGCCGTCGCTGACCGCGTTGAGGCCGAGGGCCGCCGCGTCCTCCTCGGTGGCGATCAGGGCGTCGGGGAAGAGGCGTTCCAGGACGGCCCGGCTGCCGGGGGAGAAGGCGCCGGGGTAGTACATGATCTCGTCGGTGGCCGCGTCGAGGACGCACAGGGCCGTGTCGAGGTGGTAGTAGCGGGGGTCGATCAGGTCCAGGCCGATGACGGGGCGGCCGAAGAACTCCTGTGCCTCGGGGTGCGAGAGGGGGCTGCTGCGGAAGCCCCGGCCGGCGAGCAGCCAGGAGTCGGTGACGGCGAAGTCGCCCTCGCCCTCGTTGATGTGCTCGGGTTCGCGGACGACGGAGTAGCCGTGCGACCGGAACCACTCCACGTGCACCGCCGCCTCGGCCTCGCGCTGCGGGTGGGCGAAGCGGGCGCCGAGGACGCGGCCGTCGACGACGGTGGCGCCGTTCGCGGCGTACACCATGTCGGGCAGCTCCGGGCGGGGTTCGAGCTCCTCCACGGTGTGGCCGAGGGCGCGGTAGCGGTCGCGGAGGGTTTCCCACTGCGTGAGGGCGAGCGGCAGATCGACCGGCTTGGCCGGGTCCATCCACGGGTTGATCGAGTAGGTGACCTTGAAGTGGGCGGGCGGGCACATCAGATAACGGCGGGGACTCGCCGCCCGTGGTGCTGCGGTACGCAAGTCGCGCTCCTCACGGTGGTGTTGGGCACGTACGCGACGAGCGTACGTGCCCAAATCGTCCACGCTGGGCGGCGTTCGCGCATGAACTGTACGGGTGGTTTACGCACGGCCCGTCACGCCCCGGTGGTACCGCCCCGTCCTTCCCGCAACGCGCGCAGCAGTTCCCGTTTCGCCGCGAGGGGGTCGGTGCCCCGGCCGGGCCCGCCGGACGAGGTGCCGCGCAGCGCCTTGCGCGAGAGGTTGCTGTGGGTTCCGCCCACGCCGAGCAGCCTGCCGTTTCCCCGGGTCATGGGGGCTCCTTTCGTCGGTCTTCCAGTTCGTCGAAACGAGACGTATCGTCTTGCGACCCCGTTATTACGCCACGCCGCGCCCCGCTCCGTCAACCCTTAACGAGACGATACGTCTCGCCTCACTTGCCGCTACCCTGGCGTTCATGGCCACTACCAAGACCCCGCCCGACGCCAACCGCCGCAGCGAGCGTTCCCGTCGCGCGATCCTGGAAGCCGCCCTCGAACTCACCGGCGAGACCGGCTACCAGCGGCTCACCATCGAGGCCATCGCCGCCCGGGCCGGCGTCGGCAAGCAGACGATCTACCGCTGGTGGCCCTCCAAGGCCGCCGTCCTCCTGGACGCCTTCGTCGCCCTCGGCGAGGAGGCCGCCGACGGGCAGACCGAACTTCCCGACACGGGCGACCTGGAAGCCGACCTCAAACTCGTCCTCCGCGCCACCGTCGACGAACTCAACAGTCCGCGCTACGACGCCCCTTCCCGCGCCCTCGCCGCCGAGAGCGTCGTCAACCCCGACCTCTGC
This sequence comes from Streptomyces sp. URMC 126, assembly GCF_051386555.1. Classification (NCBI taxonomy): domain Bacteria; kingdom Bacillati; phylum Actinomycetota; class Actinomycetes; order Kitasatosporales; family Streptomycetaceae; genus Streptomyces; species Streptomyces sp. URMC 126. The sequence goes on along the minus strand of NZ_JBPQTX010000238.1, from coordinate 1,153 downwards.
GCCCAGTTCACCAGGGCGGTACTCGAACCACAGCTCCAGCTGTACGTCAACCGGCTGCGCGCCGCCCAGGAGGCCGGGCAGGTCGACCCGGACGTCGACCCGCGCATCGCCCTGGAACTGCTCGTCGGCCCGCTCGCCCACCGCTGGATGCTGCGGACCCAGCCCCTCACCCACGCCTACGCCGACACCGTCGTCGAGATCACCCTGCGCGGACTCACCCCCCGCTGAACCCGCCCGGGCGGCCGGCCCGGTCCTCGTCGGCCCGGCGCTCCCGCCCGCCGCGGGAGCGGCCCGTGTCACACCCCCGGATGCGCCCGACGGTCACGCCGGGCGCGGGATGGTGGCAGCATTGAGCGGAGACCGCGGTCGAAGTGAGGGGATAGATGGAACGCAAGAGCAGATTCTCCCAGTGGCTGCGCCGCCCCAGGAGCGGAGCGGGCGGCGATACGGGTGCGGGGGCGGCCACCGGCGCCGCCCGCGAGGAACTGCTCCTGGCCGCGGCCGCCGCGGGGTTCCCCCTGGCCCCGGCCGCCCACCCTTCCGGTTACGGGTGTTCGTGCGAACGCATCGGCTGTCCCACCCCGGGACGACATCCGGTCTCCTTCGCCTGGCAGACCCTCGCCACCACCGACCCGGAGAAGGTCGCCAAATGGCTGCGGGCCCAGCCCGAGGCCAACTTCGTCACCGCCACCGGCATGGCCCACGACGTCCTGGACGTCCCCGCCGAGGCCGGCCGCAAGGCGCTGGACCGGCTCACGGCCGCCGGCATCGAGGTGGGCCCGGTGGCCACCGTCGCCCCCGACCGCATGCTCTTCTTCACCGCCACCCGCGGCACCCCGGACGACGAGGACGAGTGGTGGCCCTGTGAGCTCGACTGCCACCCCGAGACCCTCGACGAACACCCCGGGCTGCGCTGGCACTGCCGCGGCAGCTACGTCCTCCTGCCGCCGTCCCGGCTGCCCGGCGACGACGCGTACGTGGCGTGGCTGCTCGGCCCGGAGCGGCCGCTGCCCGACCCGCTGACGCTGCTGGAGACCCTGACGGACGCGTGCGCCCAGTACGCGGGAGACCGCCCGGACCACGAGCACCACGCGGCCTGGCCGATCGGCCGCTGAGCTCCGCGCTTACGGGTGGGTGGTGGGTGGTGGGTGGT
>NZ_JBPQTX010000237.1:0-11013 GCF_051386555.1 Streptomyces sp. URMC 126 | reverse complement strand
GGGCTGAAGAGGAGGGTGCGGCACGGGCGTTGCGTGGACGTTGCACGGGCGTTGCGCGGTGGTGCGGCGTGCGGCGGCGGGGGGTGGAGGCGGTTCGTACCGCCCGCGCGGGCCGCGTGGCCCGCGCGCTCCGGGTGCTCCGGGTGCGCCGGACGGCGGCCGTGCGAACGCCGTGCGGCGGACGCGGCGGCCCGGCCCGTACGACGACCGGCCGGAGCCGTACGTCGTACGGGCCGGGCCGTACCGGCCGTACGCGCCGTCGGCCCGGCAGTGGCCTCCCGAGGCCGGGGCTTTCCCGTACCGCGCGACCGGCGGGACGGACGCCCCCCCCGGCGCCGGAGGAACCCCGGCCGAGGTCGGCTCCGGCTGACGGACGAGCCCCCGCCACGCCCGTCACCCGGCCACCGCCGGAGCGACTTCCGCCGGACCTGCTTCCGCCGAACTGGCCTCGGCCGACCCGGCTTCCGCCGACCCGACCTCGGCCGACCCGACCTCGGCCGACCCGACCTCGGCCGACCCGACCTCGGCCGACCCGGCCTCCGCCGGCTCCGCTTCCGTCGGCTCGGGCTTCGCCGAACCGGCCTCCGCCCCGCCGTCCGGCGTCACCCGGTGTGCGGCGCGGAGCGCGCGGCCGCACATCGTGCGACGCCGCCTCGGCCGCTGCCGAGCGTTCCGCCGCCGACGCGGCCGCCCCGGCGTCGGAAGGTCGCGAAGGCGTCCGTGGGGACCTCCCCGAAACCGTCTCCGAGGCTCGCCGCGAAGATGCCCGCCGACGTACCCGCGAGGCTGCCCGTGACGATGCCCGCGAAGGTGTCCGTGGCCGGCCCCCCGCCGTCCGTCGTCATCAGAAGTCCCAGCCGTCGTCGTCCGGGGTCTGGGTCGCCCCGGGCGTCGCCCCCGGTCGTCCCGGCGTCGCCGCCGCGAAGGCCGGGCCCGCCATGCCGGCGGTCAGGGTCGTGCCGTCGGCCGGGTCGATGAGCAGGAAGGCGCCGGTGCTCCGGGACGCCGCGTAGTCGTCCAGTGCGAGCGGCTCGGCCGTGCGCAGGACCACGCGGCCGATGTCGTTGGCGTCCAGCGCGCCGGGGGACGGCCGCAGGGCCAGGTCGGCCGGGTCGAGGCGGGACGGCAGCGCCTTGACGACGGCCTTCACCGTGCGCGTGGTGTGCTTCAGCAGCACCCGGTCGCCCTCCCGCAGCGGCCGGTCGGCGACATGGCAGACGGTCGCCTCGACGTCCCGGACGGGCGTCGGCGCGCCGTCCGCCGGGGCGATGAGGTCGCCGCGCGCGATGTCGAGGTCGTCCGTGAGCCGCACGGTCACCGACTGCGGTGCCCAGGCGACGTCCACCGGTGTGCCGAGCGCGTCGATCGCGCTGATCGTGCTCGTCCGGCCGGACGGCAGGACGGTCACCCGCTGCCCGACGCGCAGCACGCCGGAGGCGATCCGCCCGGCGTAGCCGCGGTAGTCGGGGTGGTCGGCGGTCCGCGGGCGGATCACGTACTGGACGGGGAACCGGGCCGGGTCGCCGGTCGGGTCGGCGATCACCGGGACGGTCTCCAGGTGCTCCAGGACGGTCGGACCGCCGTACCAGTCCAGATGGGCCGAGGGCGTCACCACGTTGTCGCCCGCGAGCGCCGAGACCGGGATCGCGGTGACGTCGGGGACGCCGAGCGACCCCGCGTACGCCGTGAACTCCCCGGCGATTCGGGCGAACACCGCCTCCGACCAGCCCACCAGGTCCATCTTGTTGACCGCAAGCACCAGGTGCGGGACGCGCAGGAGCGCGGCCACGGCGGCGTGCCGGCGGGTCTGCTCGACGACGCCGTGCCGGGCGTCGACGAGGACGAGCGCGAGCTCGGCGGTGGACGCGCCGGTGACCATGTTCCGGGTGTACTGCACGTGCCCGGGCGTGTCCGCGAGGACGAACCGGCGGCGCGCGGTGGCGAAGTACCGGTACGCGACGTCGATGGTGATGCCCTGCTCGCGCTCCGCCCGCAGCCCGTCGGTCAGCAGCGCCAGGTCGGGCGCGTCGTGGCCGCGGTCGCGGGAGGCGTGCTCGACCGCCTCCAGCTGGTCGGCGAGGACCGACTTGGAGTCGTGCAGCAGCCTCCCGACCAGCGTGGACTTGCCGTCGTCGACCGAACCGGCGGTGGCGAAGCGCAGCAGTGAGGTGGCGGCGGCGGGTTCCGTGGCGATGCCGGCGAGGCCGGTGGTGCCGGAGATGCTCATGATCAGAAGTACCCCTCGCGCTTGCGGTCTTCCATCGCGGCCTCCGACAGTTTGTCGTCGGCGCGCGTCGCGCCCCGCTCGGTGAGCCGGGAGGCGGCGATCTCCTCGATGACGCGCTCGACGGTGGCGGCGTCCGACTCCACGGCGCCGGTGCAGGACATGTCGCCGACCGTGCGGTAGCGCACCAGGCGTCTCTCCACCCGCTCGCCGTCCCGGGGGCCGCCCCACTCGCCGGGCGTCAGCCACATCCCCGACCGGGCGAAGACCTCCCGCTCGTGGGCGTAGTAGATCGACGGGAGTTCGATCCCCTCGCGGGCTATGTACTGCCAGACGTCCAGCTCGGTCCAGTTGGACAGCGGGAAGACGCGGACGTGCTCGCCGGGGGAGTGCCGGCCGTTGTAGAGGTCCCACAGCTCCGGCCGCTGGCGGCGGGGGTCCCAGCCGCCGAACTCGTCGCGCAGCGAGAACACCCGCTCCTTCGCCCGCGCCTTCTCCTCGTCCCGCCGGCCGCCGCCGAACACCGCGTCGAAGCGGTGCCGTTCGATGGCGTCCAGCAGCGGCACGGTCTGCAGCGGGTTGCGGGTGCCGTCGGGGCGCTCGCGCAGCCGCCCGTCGTCGATGAACTGCTGGACGGACGCGATGTGCAGCCGCAGCCCGTGCCGGGCCACGACGCTGTCGCGGTAGGCCAGCACCTCCGGGAAGTTGTGCCCGGTGTCCACGTGCAGCAGTGCGAACGGCAGCGGTGCCGGCGCGAACGCCTTCAGCGCCGTGTGCAGCATGACGACGGAGTCCTTGCCGCCGGAGAACAGCAGCACCGGACGTTCGAACTCGCCCGCCACCTCCCGGAAGACGTGCACGGCCTCCGACTCCAGCGCGTCGAGGTGCGACAGGGCGTACGGGCTGTCACCGCGAGCCGTCACCGCGCTCACAGCACTCCCCTCTCCACCAGCAGCGCGTGCACCGCGTCCGCCGACTCCGCCACCGTCCGCTCGTGGGCGTCGATGCGCAGGTCGGGGTCGTCCGGTGCCTCGTACGGGTCGTCGACCCCGGTCAGGCCGGTCAGTTCGCCGGCCGCCTGGCGGGCGTACAGGCCCTTGACGTCCCGTACCGAGCAGACCTCGACAGGCGTCGCCACGTGCACCTCCAAGTAGCCGGTGCCCAGCGCCTGGTGGCGCTTGCGCACCGCCTCGCGGGTGTCGGCGTAGGGGGCGATGACGGGCACCAGGACCGTCACGCCGTGGGCGGCCAGCAGTTGGGCGACGAAGCCGATCCGCCGTACGTTGAGGTCCCGGTCCGCGCGGGAGAAGCCGAGGCCGGCGGAGAGGAACTCGCGGATCTCGTCCCCGTCCAGCACCTCCACCGGGCGTCCCTCGGCCCGCAGCCGGTCCGCGAGCGCGCGGGCGATCGTCGTCTTGCCCGCGCTCGGCAGGCCGGTGAGCCACACCGTGGCACCCGTCATCCGGTTCTCCCAGGGGTTGGGTACGTTCCGTCCGTGCGATCCGCTCATCCGTGCAGCCCGCACTCGGTCTTGGCCCGGCCCGCCCAGCGGCCGGCCCGGGCGTCCTCGCCCTCCCGCACCCGGCGGGTGCAGGGCGCGCAGCCCACGGACGCGTACCCGTCCATGAGCAGCGGGTTGGTGAGCACGCCGTGCTCGGCGACGTACGCGTCCACGTCGTCCCGCGTCCAGCGGGCGATGGGCGAGACCTTCACCTTGCCGCGCCGGGCGTCCCAGCCGACGACGGGCGTCCCGGCCCGGGTCGGGGACTCGTCGCGGCGCAGCCCGGTCGCCCACGCGTCGTACGCCGTCAGGCCCGCCTCCAGCGGCCGGACCTTGCGCAGGGCGCAGCACAGGTCCGGGTCGCGGTCGTGCAGCGCCGGGCCGTACGCGGCGTCCTGCTCGGCGACGCTCTGCGGCGGGGTGAGGGTGACGACGTTGACGTCCATCACCGCCGCCACGGCGTCGCGCGTCCCGATCGTCTCCGGGAAGTGGTAGCCGGTGTCGAGGAAGACGACGTCCACACCGGGGCGGACGCGGGAGGCGAGGTGGGCGACGACCGCGTCCTCCATGGAGGAGGTGACGCAGAAGCGGTCGCCGAAGGTGTCGACGGCCCAGCGCAGGATGTCCGGCGCGGGGGCGTCCTCCAGTTCGCGGCCCGCGCGGAGGGCGAGGCGCTCAAGATCGGTCATCCGGTCCTCCGGAGATGCCCCGGGACAGCAGCCCCAGGAACTTCAGCTGGAACGCCCGGTTGCAGGCGGCGCACTCCCAGGCGCCGTGGCCCGTCTCGTTCGGGCGCAGGTCCTCGTCGCCGCAGTACGGGCAGTGGAAGGGGACGGCGCGTTCGCTCACGACAGCTCCTCCTCGCCGGCCCGGGCCGCCCAGGCGGCGAAGCGTTCGCCGTCCGCGCGGCCGGCCAGGTAGCGGCGGAGCACCCGCTCGACGTAGTCGGGGAGCCCGTCCGAGGTCACCTTGAGGCCGCGCACCTTGCGGCCGAATCCGGCTTCCAGGCCGAGCGCCCCGCCCAGGTGCACCTGGTAGCCCTCGACCTGGCGTCCGTCCGCGTCCGTCACCAGCTGGCCCTTGAGACCGATGTCCGCCACCTGGATACGGGCGCAGGCGTTGGGGCAGCCGTTGAGGTTGATCGTGAGGGGCTCGTCGAAGTCCGGGAGGCGGCGCTCCAGTTCGTCGATGAGCGACGCGCCGCGCGCCTTGGTCTCGACGATCGCCAGCTTGCAGAACTCGATGCCGGTGCAGGCCATGGTGCCGCGCCGGAACGGGGAGGGGGCGACCCGGAGGTCCAGCGCCTCCAGCCCGGCGGTCAGCGACGCGACCCGGTCCTCCGGCACGTCGAGGACGATCATCTTCTGTTCGGCGGTGGTCCGCACCCGGCCCGAGCCGTGCGCCTCGGCCAACTCCGCGATCTTCGTCAGGGTGCTGCCGTCCACCCGGCCGACGCGCGGCGCGAAGCCCACGTAGTACCGGCCGTCGCGCTGGCGGTGGACGCCGACGTGGTCGCGCCAGCGCTCGGCCGGCCGCTCGGGCGCGGGCCCGTCGGACAGCGCGCGGCCCAGGTACTCCTTCTCCAGCACCTCGCGGAACCGTTCCGGCCCCCAGTCGGCGACGAGGAACTTCAGCCGCGCCCGGTTGCGCAGCCGCCGGTAGCCGTAGTCGCGGAAGATGCCGATGACGCCGCCGAAGACGTCCGGCACGTCCTCCAGCGGCACCCAGGCGCCGAGCCGGACGCCGATCTTCGGGTTGGTGGACAGCCCGCCGCCCACCCACAGGTCGAAGCCCGGCCCGTGCTCGGGGTGGCGGACGCCGACGAACGCCACGTCGTTGATCTCGTGGACGACGTCCAGCAGCGGCGAACCGGAGACCGCCGCCTTGAACTTGCGCGGGAGGTTGGAGAAGTCCTTGTTGCCGATGAAGCGACGCCCGATCTCCTCGATGGCCGGGGTGCCGTCGACGATCTCGTCCTCGGCGATGCCGGCGACCGGCGAACCGAGGACGACGCGTGGGGTGTCGCCGCACGCCTCGGTGGTGGACAGGCCCACGGCCTCCAGCCGCCGCCAGATCTCGGGGACGTCCTCGATGCGGATCCAGTGGTACTGGATGTTCTGGCGGTCGGTGATGTCGGCGGTGCCGCGCGCGAACTCCTGGGACACCTCGCCGATCACCCGGAGCTGGGCGGTGGTCAGCCGGCCGCCGTCGACGCGCACCCGCAGCATGAAGTACTCGTCGTCCAGCTCCTCCGGCGCCAGGACGGCGGTCTTCCCGCCGTCGATGCCCGGCCTGCGCTGGGTGTACAGGCCCCACCAGCGCATCCGGCCGCGCAGATCGGCGGGGTCGATGGCGGAGAAGCCCGCCTTGGCGTAGATCGTCTCAATACGTGTCCGTACATTGAGACCGTCGTCGTCCTTCTTCACCTGCTCGTTGGCGTTGAGCGGGGTGAAGTGGCCGACGGCCCACTGGCCTTCGCCGCGGTGACGGCCGGTCTTGCGGCGGGGTGTCGCCGGCGCGTCGGCTGCGGGGGGTTGCGCGGTGGCGGCCATGGCGTTCTGTCCTTCGGCAGGTCCGCCCGCCGGACCGGCGCCGCGTACCCCGGCGGCACGCCGGCCCGGCCGGCCGGCGCCGACCCCCGCGCTAAGGCGGTACGGCGGCGCTGACCTGCGGATTCGGCGAGCGGCAAGGGTGGGAAGGGTGCAGCGGACGGCCCGAGAGCGGACGGTATCGGCTGGGGCCCGCCGGTCCGCGCCTTCGGGGACGGCGGTGGGGAAGCGGTGGTGCTGAGGCTGTCAGCCCGCTGGACAGATGGCGCTGGACACGCGGCCGAGGTCGACGTGACGCCGACTCACCAAGGCAACTCCAGCTCGTGACATGAGGGAAGCGTGGCACGGGCGTTCGGCGGCAGTCTACTGTTCTCCGTATAGTGAGATGAGTCGTCTTGCTCAGTGAGACGAGATGGGGTGAGCCGTGCGGTCCGGATGGGCGCCGGGCCAGGGGCCGGGGGCCGGTACGTCCGGCTCGTCCTCCGTCTTCGTCGCGAAGAGAGTGAAGCCGCGCCGCTCGTAGTTGGCCATGGCGTGCTCGCCGTCCTTCGAGCAGGTGTGCAGCCATACGCGCCCGGTCGGCGGCAGCTCCGGCCACCGCTCGGCCAGGTCCCAGGCGCGCCGCACACCGTGGGTCAGGAGGTGACCGCCGATGCGCCGGCCCTGGAAGGCGGGGAGCAGCCCGAAGTAGACGATCTCCACGGAACCGGCGGGTCCGGCCGACGAGGGGCCGGGATCCGGGCGAGAAGCCGTGCCGGCTCCTCCGAACTCCGGGCCGGGGGCGCCGGGCGCCAGCTCCACATAGCCGGCCGGCGTCCCCCGGTCGTACGCCACCCACGTCTCCACGCCGGGCCGGTCCAGGTACTCCCGCCAGCGCGCGTACGACCAGCCCAGCCGGTCCGTCCAGGCGTAGTCGCCGCCGACGGCCGTATAGAGGAACCGGCTGAACTCGGGCGACGGCACCTCCGACCGGACGAACCGGACGCCGGGGCCCGGCCCGGGGGCGCCGGCGGGGGCGAGGTCGTCCGGTGCGGTCATGTGGAGCGACCAGGTGGTCACCGGAGTCGTCCTGGTGTGCGGGGCGGTCGATCTGTTGTCCATGGCCTCACCCAACCACGCCCCACGCGACTCCTCCGAGCACCCCCTCACCAGGCCGTCCGGGCTGCTCCGCGCGGTCGTCGAGGGTGCTCCGCGCGGTCGTCCGGCGGATGAACGGACCGCTCGCGGACGGATACGGTTAGGGCGTGCAGGAAGCAACAAATGAACCACCGGGGCAGCGGAAGGGCCGGCTCCACCGAGCCAGGGCCCTGTACCGAAATGTGTCGAAACGCAGGATGGCGTGGCTGCTCCTCAAGGACACGGTCAATTCCTGCATGGAGTACCGCGTCACCGGCCTCGCCGCCGAAGCCGCGTTCTTCACGCTGCTGTCGCTCCCACCGTTGCTCCTGGGCTTTATGAGCCTGCTGGGCTACCTGGACGACTGGACCGGCACCCACACCATCAGGAGTCTCCAGAACAACATCATCAACGCGTCCTCGGCCGTCCTGTCGGACCGGGGCGTCAACCAGATCACCGTGCCCCTGCTCAACGACGTACAGAACGGTGCCCGCCGGCCCGAGATCGTCTCGGTCGGTTTCGCCATCGCCCTGTGGTCGGGCTCGCGGGCGGTCAACGTGTTCGTCGACACCATCACGATCATGTACGGGCTGGAGGGCCGGCGCGGCATCGTCCGCACCCGGCTGCTGGCCTTCCTGCTCTACATCGTCGCCCTGCTGATCGGGGCGGTGGTGATGCCGCTGATGGTGGTGGGGCCTGAGGCGGTGGAGAACATCGTGCCGTGGAGCGCCGGTGTGGTCCAGGTCCTCTACTGGCCCGTGGTCCTCGTGCTGTCGGTCACCTTCCTGACGACGCTGTACCACGTGTCGGTGCCCGTGCGGTCGCCGTGGCGGGAGGACATCCCGGGGGCGCTCGTGGCCCTCACCATGTGGGTGATCGGCAGCTTCCTGTTGCGCATCTACCTCACCCACACGGTGGAAGGCCTGACGATCTACGGCTCGCTGGCGGCGCCCGTCGCCGTCCTGCTGTGGATCGGCGTCTCCGCCTTCGCGGTGCTCGTGGGCGCGGCGGTCAACGCGGCCATGGACCGGGTCTGGCCGTCGGTGACCACCGCCGCGGCCCGCGCCGAGGCGGACCGCCGGAAGGCCGCCGCCGCGGCGGCGCTGGCGGCCGAGCGGGCGGCGCTCGCGATGGTCCACGAGTACGAGGACGATCCCGAGGACTTCTCGGAGGACGGGCTGCGGGACCGGGAGCCGCCGTCGGAGTTCCCGGAGCGGTGGGCGCAGTTCCTGCCGCCCGAGGACGTGCGGACCCGGCTGCAGCACGTACGGGCGGAGCGGTCGGAGCGGTCCGAGAAACAGGGCAAGGGCGCGGCGAAGGGGGGCAAGCCGGGGAAGGGCGAGCACCAGCCGAAGCACGCGAAGCACCGGAAGCGGTAAGGGGCTTCGCGGCCGGAGGCCGGGCGGCGCCACGGTGTGCGGGGCGGGCGGCTTCCCGATGTCACGGCGGCACAGTGCCCAGCGGCACCGTGCGGCGCGCGGAATCAGGAGGTGAGCCCGGGATGACTGTCACCACGGCGGCCACGACGGCCCGTACCCGGCGATCGACCACTCTCACCTTCCTCCTTCCTAAGGAACACCGCGTTGTCCGAGCAGTTCACGTCTCACCCCCTCTCCCGCTACGGCTGGGACGAGGGATTCGCTGACGCCTTCACCCCGTACGCCGCCGAGGGCCTCGTCCCCGGCCGGATCGTCCGCGTCGACCGCGGCCGTTGCGACCTGGTGGTCGCCGACGAGACCGCCGACGGCGGCGTCCGTACGGTGCACGGCGACGTCTCGCTCGTCACCACGGGCGACCCCTTGCGCATCATGTGCACCGGCGACTGGGCGGCCGTCGACCTGACGACGGGTCAGGTACGGGCGCTGCTGCCGCGCCGCACGGCGTTCGTGCGGTCCACGTCCTCCCAGCGGTCCGAGGGGCAGGTGCTCGCCGCCAACGTCGACCTGGCCCTCATCGCCGTACCGCTCTCCGCCGACCTCGACCTGGGCCGGGTGGAACGCTTCCTGGCGCTCGCCTGGGAGTCCGGGGCCGAGCCCGTCGTGGTCCTGACCAAGGCGGACCTCGTCACCGACCCGGCCGTGCTCGGCCACCTCCTCGCCGACACCGAGACCGCCGCGCCGGGCGCCCAGGTCTTCGCCGTCAGCGCGGCCACGGGGGACGGCGTCGACGTCCTCACCGCCGTGCTCGCCGGGAGCACGTCCGTCCTCCTCGGCCCGTCCGGCGCCGGCAAGTCCACCCTCGCCAACGCGCTGGTGGGCACCGACGTCCAGGACGTCCAGGCGATCCGCGACCGCGACGGCAAGGGCCGCCACACCACGACCACCCGCAACCTGCTGCCCCTGCCGGGCGGCGGTGTCCTCATCGACACCCCGGGGCTGCGCGGCGTCGGCCTCTGGGACGCGGAAGGCGGCGTCTCCCGCACCTTCTCCGAGATCGAGGCCCTGGCGGCGGACTGCCGCTTCCACGACTGCGGCCACGACAGCGAACCCGGCTGCGCGGTGACGGCCGCCATCGAGGACGGCACGCTGAGCGCCCGCCGCCTCGACAACTACCGCAAGCTCCTCCGCGAGAACCAGCGCATCGCGGCCCGCACGGACGCGCGCCTGCGCGCTGAGCTGCGGCGGGAGTGGAAGCAGCGGCATGCGGAGGGGATGCGGATGGTGGAGCTGAAGCGGGGGCGCTCGCGCTAGGCGGGGTCGGCGGGGGCGCCCGCTGCGCGGGCTGCCCCTGGCTGCCGCCGGCTGGGGTCCGGCTGCCCCCCGGCTGGGCCCGGTTGCCCTCGGGTGGGGCCCGACCCGGTGAGCCGGCCGCTGCGGGGCGCGCCGGGCTCCGGCGGGAGCATCCGCCGCAAGTGAAGGAAAACGCGGCCTTCGGCGTGAGAGGGCGCAGGCCGGGAGATGTGGTCCCCGGGCGGGCGGGGATGGTCCCACCTCGTGGAAGACCCACCTCTGGAACCGGTCGTGGTCCCCGCGCGGGCGGGGACGGTCCGCCCGCTAGCGCCGGGCTGTGGTGTCCCGTCAGTGGCCCCCGCGCGTGTGGCGGTGGTCCGCCGTCGACCCGCAGGGCATCGGGCACTTCGTGGTGGTCCCCCGCGCGGGCGGAGATGGTCCTCGGCCTACGCGCCCGGTGTGCGTGCACATCAGGTGGCCTCCGGCGTGTGGGGCTGGTCCGGAGCGGTCCGCCATGGAGCGGAACCACCCCCAGTGGTCCTCGCGCGGGCGGGGATGGTCCGTACCTCGTGGGCGAGACGGAGTAGCTGCTCCTGTGATCCCCGCAGGCGTGGGGATGGTCCGTACGGGCAGGCCAAGGGCGACGTCCAGGCGGGGGGATACCGAAGGCCACGGAGCCTGGTGGTCTTCGGGCCGTAGGCCGTCGTGTCCCCGCGTGCGCGGGGGTGGTCTTGCGGTGGTCGGTGCGGGGCACCGTGCAGAAACGGCGGTCCTGCTCGTGCCGGGTCGCCCAGCAGGCAGGTGCCGGGCCGAGCCCGCAGCCTCGCCCCCGTGCGGGCCGGGCTGTCGGCCCGGCTCCGTCGGCGACGGTCGTCGCCTCCACGGGGCACCCCGGGCCTCAGGCTGCCGGGGGCCGGCCCGCACCCCTTCCCGGCCCACCGGCCCCCGCCGAAC
>NZ_JBPQTX010000236.1:0-11027 GCF_051386555.1 Streptomyces sp. URMC 126 | reverse complement strand
CGCCGGCATCGCCCGCCGCGTCGTCGCCGGCGTGGGCAGTGGGGCGGCGGTCAGCGGGCCGTCGGGGAGGGGCGTCGTGGTGCCGGTGGGGGTGAGGCGGAGGACGCGGCAGTCGCGGGCCCAGCGGTCGGTGAGGGTCTCCGCGTCCGGCGCGTTCAGCCGCTTGCCCTTGAGTTCGGCGACCGCGGCGGTCCACGCCTCGCCGCCGGGCGCGAGTTCGGTCACCCCGGCGGTCCATTCGACGAGCCGGCCGCCCTTGTCCTTGCTGCGGACCGTCACCGAGGCGGTGCCGCCGTCCACCAGGCCGAGGCCGTCGAGCGGCTGTTCACCGGGTCCGCCGACGACGTTCACCGCGCCGTCGTGCCAGACGTGCCAGAGGGCCCGGCTCGGCCCGGTGGGACCCTGGACCCAGACCAGGCCCGACTTCTTGGCAGCCTCTTCGATCAGCGCCCGCGTCTCCGTCATGCGCCCACTTTATGACCACGCGCCGGTTCGTCCTTCCGTGCGCCGAAGATTACGGTTACTCTCCGCGATGCCACGGCCTAGGCTTGGCCCCGTGAGCGATCCCCGCACAGAGCAGCCGTCGGCCGTCGCCCCTCCCGTCCCGTCGCCGCGCCTCGGCCCGGGCCCGGGCACCTGGCGGGCGTACGCCTCCCTCGACGTCGTCCTCCTGCTGGTGGCCGTCGCGGGGCTGGCCCTGTCCGCGCCGCTGATCGCCCACATCACGGCCGTCCCCGCCCTCGCCATAGCGTTCTGGCGGAACGCCATGGCGGTCGGCGTCCTCACCCCCGTCGCGCTGCTGCGCCACCGCGCCGGCTTGCGCGCCATGGACCGCCGGGCGGTCGTCCTGGCCGTCGCCGCCGGCGCCCTGCTGGCCCTGCACTTCGCGGTGTGGCTGCCCAGCCTCGGCATGACCTCGGTCGCCTCCTCGACCGCCCTGGTCACCACCACCCCGATCTGGACGATGATCCTGCTCCGCATACGCGGCCGGCGGCAGCCCGGGGTGGCCTGGGCGGGCACCGCCCTGGCCTTCCTCGGCGTGGTGATCCTCACCGGAGTGGACCTCTCCAGTTCCCCGCGCGCCCTGGCGGGGGACGGTCTCGCGCTGGCCGGCGGCATGGCGGCGGCGGGGTACGTCCTGCTGGGCGCGGAGGTGCGCCGCACGGTGGCCACCGTTCCGTACACCCTCGTCTGCTACGCGACGACCACCGTCTTCCTGCTGGCGGCCTGTCTGGTGGCGGGCGCGTCGCTCGGTCCGTACGACGGCGGGGCCTGGACGCAGCTGGTGCTGCTGACGGCCACCGCGCAGCTGCTCGGCCACTCGCTGGTCAACCGGGTGGTGAAGAGCCTCGGCCCGTCCGTCACCTCGACCGCGATCCTGCTGGAGACCCCGGGCGCGGCGCTGATAGCGGCGCTCTGGCTGGGGCAGTGGCCGCCGGCCGCCGCCTACCCGGCGCTCGCGGTGATCCTGGCGGGCCTGGCCCTGGTGATCGCCGCGGAGCGCGGGGCACGGGGAGCGGCGGAAGCCGGCTAGAGCCAGCCGTTCCGCTTGAAGCCGCGGTGGATCGTCACACAGATCGCGACGGTGACGACCATGACGGTGGGATAGCCGTACTTCCAGTGCAGCTCCGGCATGTGCGTGAAGTTCATGCCGTAGATACCGGCGATCATCGTCGGCACCGCGAAGATCGCCGCCCAGGACGTGATCTTGCGCATGTCCTCGTTCTGCGCGACGGACGCCTGCGCGAGGTTGGCCTGGAGGATCGAGTTGAGCAGGTCGTCGAAGGCGACCACCTGCTCGTGCACCCGGGCGAGGTGGTCGGCGACGTCCCGGAAGTACTTCTGGATGTCCGGGTCGACCAGCCGCATCGGCCGCTCGCTCAGCAGCTGCATCGGCCGCATCAGCGGCGTCACCGCCCGCTTGAACTCCAGCACCTCCCGCTTCAGCTGGTAGATCCGGCCCGCGTCGCCACCGCGCGAGGAGCCCTTGCTGGGAGCGGAGAAGACGTCGATCTCGACCTCGTCGATGTCGTCCTGCACCGCGTCGGCGACCGCTATGTAGCCGTCCACGACCTGGTCCGCGATGGCGTGCAGGACTGCCGACGGGCCCTTGGCCAGCAGCGGCGGGTCCTGCTCCAGCCGGTGCCGCAGGGCGCGCAGCGAGCCCTGGCCGCCGTGCCGGACGGTGATGACGAAGTCCTCGCCGGTGAAGCACATCACCTCGCCGGTCTCCACCACCTCGCTGGTCGCGGTGAGTTCGGCGTGCTCCACGTAGTGGATGGTCTTGAACACGGTGAACAGCGTGTCGTCGTACCGCTCCAGCTTGGGCCGCTGGTGGGCGTGGACGGCGTCCTCCACCGCGAGCGGGTGCAGGTTGAACTCGCGCGCGATGCCCGCGAACTCCTGCTCCGTCGGCTCGTGCAGACCGATCCAGACGAAGCCGCCCTCGGCGCGGACGCGCCGGATGGCCTCGGCGGGGCCGCAGGGGGCGCTGACCCGCATCCCCTCGCGGTAGACGGCGCAGTCCACCACGGCACTGCAGGCGGACGCGTCCCGGGTGGCGTCGTACACGTACGGGGTCCCGCCGCGGCGCAGGGCGGGACGGACGGCGGCGCGCAGGTCACGGATCATCGACATGGCTGGCTCCATTCACGGGCCGGCCGCCGGTCGGGGCGCGGGGGCAACACGGCCCGGAACGGGGACGTGCGGGCCTGTGACGGACCGAGTACGGACACAGGCGGACGTCCACGAAGCGGGCCGCGCTTCGTGCGCCGCGCGAGAACGGCGGCAGTTCGCGGAGAACTTCGCTGAAGGCTTGCGGGAGGGCATGAGGGCAGCGTTCTCCCGCCAAGAGCCGCGGGCGCGAAAGGACTTCCGGGAGCCGGCGCGGAGGGCCCGGCGGTGGAAGGCGTCAGATCACACGAATCGCGGAACGCGCGTCCGGAGCGACGAGGCGGGAGAACTGTCGGTACTGCACGGTCGACTAGGATCCACCGCAGCCCCACCTCCTCCGGCCGGTCCCCGCTGAGGGACGGACGTAACTCCCTGACCAGAGGCCAAGGCTAGCAGCCGCCCGGGACGTCAAGCCCCCGCTTTGCCTGTTCGATACACGTTCTATGCTCGGCGCCATGTCAGACGTTCTCGCACGGGTCGAGGCCGGACTCCGTTCCGCGTTCGGGGAACCGGACGCGCGCGCCGCGGTCACCTTCCTCGGCACCGACCGCATCGAGGTCCTCCGCTTCCCCGTGCCCGGCACCGGCGACGCGCCCGGGGCCGGTGCCGCGGACGGGGACGCCGTCCGCTACGCCACCCTCGGCATGTCCGCGCACCCCATGGCCGACCCGACGTCCCCGCTGGCCGACCCGGTACGCGGGCCGCGCGCCGAGCTGCTCCTCACCGTCCGTCCCGGCCGCGCCGACACGGACAAGGTGCTCCGGCCGCTCGCCGTGCTCGCCGCCTCCCCGCAGGTGGAGGGCCTGGTCGTGGCCCCGGGCGCGTCCCTGGACACGGGCGAGCCGCTGTGGCCCGGCGCCCCCTTCACCGCCGTCCTCGTCGGCGAGCCGGGCGGGCTGGTGGCCGACTTGGAGCTGGGGGAGCCCATGGACCCCGTCCGCTTCCTCCCGCTGCTGCCGATGACCCCCAACGAGGCCGCCTGGAAGCGCGTGCACGGCGCGGCGGCGCTCCAGGAGCGCTGGCTGCGGCACGGAACGGACCTGCGGGACCCGCTGCGGAAGGGCGTTCCGCTCGACTGACGCCGGCCGGCGGGCCCGCTCGGCGGGCCGCCCCGGCACGGCACTCCGGAAGGGTGATCGTCCTTGACGCGACGGCGCCCTCGGAGGACCGTTGGAACCTATGAGGGGCGAACCCAGTTGCCCGAAGTGCGGTGGCCGGGTGCGTGCGCCCGGTCTCTTCGCCGACTCCTGGCAGTGCGCCGTGCACGGGAGCGTGCACCCTCTGCAGCCCGTGGTCCCGCCGAGCGTCGAGGCGCTGGCCGTGGTCGTCGGCCGGGCCCGGGTCCCCGTCTGGATGCCCTGGCCGCTGCCGGTGGGCTGGCTGTTCACCGGGGTCGTCTGCGCCGGTGACGACCGCAGCGGGGGCCGGGCCACCGCGGTCGCCTGTTCCGGGCCGGGCCCGCTGGGCGGCCCTGGGGAGCTGCTGCTGGTCGCCGAGGAACTGGGCGTCGGACTGGGCGCGCGGTACGCGGGCATCGACGGCCCCGACCCCGGCGCGCGGCTGACCGTCGACCGCCCCCCGGACGCCAAGGTCCTCGCGGCCGGCCGCCCCACCCCCCTCTGGCACGTCTCCGGCGTCCCCTCCGACCGGGCGGTCTTCGCCGGCGAGGCGTGCGGCCTCTGGCTGTGGGCCATCGTCTGGCCCGAGCGGTCCGGGCTGCTGATGTACGACGAACTGGTCCTCACCGATCTGCGGGACGCGGGCGCCGAGGTGGACCTGCTGCCGTGCGGGGCGCTCTCGCCCTGGATCGTCTCGCCCTGAGCCCGTCGAGTCCGTGATCGGGCGGGGGTATGACTCCGCACTGTACAAACCGCCGCACCCGGGGTGCCGGATCGGACCGGCCGGTGAGCGGGCGGACGACCGTTATCCTGAACCGGTTCCGTCCGTAGCGTGATTCTGATCGGTTCCGTCCCGTTCAGTTCCCGTCTCCGTTCTCGTCCGTTCGCTGGGAGGCCCGTGTCGTGCGTATCGACCTGCACACCCACTCCACGGCCTCCGACGGCACGGACACCCCCGCCGAGCTGGTGCGCAACGCCGCGGCGGCCGGCCTGGACGTCGTCGCGCTGACGGACCACGACGGCGTCGGCGGGCACGCGGAGGCCATCGCGGCGCTGCCGCCGGGCCTGACCCTCGTCACCGGAGCGGAGCTCTCCTGCCGGCTGGGCGGCGCCGACGGTGTCGGCGTGCACATGCTGGCGTACCTCTTCGACCCGGCGGAGCCGGAGTTCGCCCGCGCGCGCGAACTCGTCCGCGACGGCCGTGAGCCCCGGGCCCGCGCCATGGTGGCCCGGCTGCGCGAGCTCGGTGTGCCGATCACCTGGGAGCGGGTCGCCGAGCTGGCCAAGGGTGCCGTGGGCCGGCCGCACGTGGCCACGGCCATGGTCGAGCTCGGGGTGATCGACACCGTCTCGGACGCGTTCACGCCCGAGTGGATCGGCAACGGCGGCCGCGCTTACGCCGACAAGCAGGAGTTCGACCCGTTCGAGGCCGTCCGCCTGGTGAAGGCGGCCGGCGGGGTCACCGTCCTCGCCCACCCGATGGCCGTCAAGCGGGGCGTCTGCGTCCCCGAGGGCGCGATAGCCGAGCTGGCCGCGGCCGGACTCGACGGCATCGAGGTGGACCACATGGACCACGACGCCGCCACCCGCGCCCGGCTGCGCGGCCTCGCCGCCGATCTCTCCCTGCTGACCACGGGCTCCAGCGACTACCACGGCCGCAACAAGACCTGTGAACTCGGCGAGTTCACGACCGATCCCGAGATCTACGGCGAGATCACGCGCCGCGCGACGGGCGCGTTCCCCGTCCCGGGCGCGGGCGGCTGAGCCCGCACCACCCCGGAAGGCCCTCCGCGCGGGCCGGGCGCTCCTGACGGCGTCCGGGCTTCCGCGCGCATCCGTGCGCCGTACGACTGCGGCACGCCGTCACCGCTTCCGGTTGGCCCCTCTCCTGCCGAGTTCTCGCTCGCTTGTCTCCGGCTTCCTCCGGCTTGATCCCGGCGGCCGCCCCGCGCGCCGCCTCCCGTCCTCCGACCGGCACCACACCGCAAGGCCCTCACTGTGTTCGACTTCGCTGTCTTCGGCTCGCTCTTCCTCACCCTGTTCGTGATCATGGACCCGCCCGGGATCACGCCGATCTTCCTCGCCCTGTCCTCGGGCCGGCCCGCCAAGGTCCAGCGGCGGATGGCCTGGCAGGCGGCGGCGGTGGCCTTCGGCGTCATCACCGTCTTCGGCGTCTGCGGCCAGCAGATCCTCGACTACCTGCACATCACCACCCCGGCTCTGATGATCGCGGGGGGTCTGCTCCTGCTGCTCATCGCCCTGGACCTGCTCACGGGCAAGTCGGAGGAGCCCACGCAGACGAAGGACGTCAACGCCGCGCTGGTGCCGCTGGGCATGCCGCTGCTGGCCGGACCCGGTGCGATCGTCTCGGTGATCCTCGCCGTGCAGCACGCGGACTCGTTCGCCGCCCAGGTCTCGGTGTGGACCGCCATCGCCGCCATGCACGTGGTGCTGTGGCTGGTGATGCGCTATTCGCTGCTCATCATCAAGGTGATCAAGGACGGCGGTGTGGTCCTCGTCACCCGGCTCGCGGGCATGATGCTCTCCGCGCTCGCCGTGCAGCAGATCATCAACGGCGTCTCCCAGGTGATCCACAACTGGTGAACGGCCGCGCGGGCGGCCGGTGAAGGCCCCCGGAAACGCGAAGCGCCCCCGTACGGACGGTCCGTGCGGGGGCGTTCCGCGTCCGACGACGGCCGGACGTGCGTACTCTTCAGCCTGTCACCGCGTCGCGGTGTCGGCCGGGCGGATGTAGATGCGCTGGCCGACCGAAGCGGCCTGCTGCACTATCCGGTTGACGGAGGCGGCGTCCACGACGGTGCTGTCGAGGGCGGTGCCGTCGACGTCGTCCAGTCGCATGATCTCGAAGCGCACAGGCTTCTCCCTTCGTCTGATCCTCCTGAGGAGAACTTCGTAAGAACAGGAACACGCGCCGCCACACTGCGGCGCTTTCCCATACGTGTCCAACGAGGTGCTGTCTGCAAACATTCCCTACGCTAAAGAAATTTTTATCATGACTAATTACTAGTCGGTAGTGTGGCGCCGAACACGACCCCGCCACAGTGCACTCACTCCCCCCACACCACGTGGCCTCCCACCGGCCACGGATGAGCGAGCATCCATGACCGAACACCATGCCGAAGCGCCCGACCTCGCCGCGGTAGTCGCCGGCATCGAGCGCACCAACGAACTCCTCACCCGCGTTCTCGCCGAGGTCGCGACCACTCCCGCCACCCACGCCGTCTTCGTGGACGCCGGCTACGCCTACGCCGCGGCCGGCCGTCTCGTCGTCGGCAGCGAGGACCGGCGGGCCATCGAGCTCGACGCCGAGGGCCTGATCGAGGCGTTCATCGACAAGGCCCGCACGATCTTCCCGGACAGCCGGCTGCTGCGCGTCTACTGGTACGACGGCGCCCGCCGCCGCATCCACACCGCCGAGCAGCAGGCCATCGCCGAGCTCCCCGACGTCAAGGTGCGGCTGGGCAACCTCAACGCCCACAACCAGCAGAAGGGCGTCGACTCCCTGATCCGCACCGACCTGGAGACCCTGGCCCGGCACCGGGCGATCAGCGACGCCGTGCTCGTCGGCGGCGACGAGGACCTGGTCTCCGCCGTCGAGGCGGCCCAGGGGTACGGGGCCCGCGTCCACCTCTGGGGCATCGAGGCCCCCGGCGGACGCAACCAGGCGGACCCGCTGCTGTGGGAGGTGGACAGCCGGCGCACCTTCGACCGCGACTTCTGCGAGCCCTACGTGACCCGGCGGGCCGCCCCGGAGTCGCTCGCCGACGCCGCGCCGTACCGGGGGCCGATCCCGGACCGCGAGGAGGTGCGGTTCGTCGGTGCCCGGGTCGCCTCCGAGTGGCTCGGCGCCCGGGGCCCGGACTCCCTGGCCGAACTCCTCCCCGGCCACCCCTATCTGCCGGGCGCCGTCGACCAGGAGCTGCTGGTCGCCGCGGAGGCGCTGCTGGGCCTGTCACTGCGCGGCCACGCGGACCTGCGCCGGGCGCTGCGTGACGGATTCTGGGACCACTTGCGCATGAGGTTCTGAGACCCGGGCGACGGCGGTGCCGCGAGAGAGCGGTGCCACGGGACACGGGTGCCATGAGACCGGGGCGCCGTGAGACGGGGGTGCCGCGAGAGAGGGGAAGGGAACTCCGGAACGAAGGGGGACCCGGTTTCGCGACGGAGAGGGATGGAGTCCCGAAACGGGGGCATACGCCGGTGGGAAGAACTGCGCGTGGGACGCGCGTGCCGGAATGCGCACCGGAGGACCGAGTGGAACCCTTGCTACGGGTGGGTCGCGGCCCCACGCGCGCCGGCCGCCCGTCACCACTGGAGTACCGGACAAGAGAAACGAGGCGATCGGCCATGTCGGCTTCCGACCGTGCGGGGCCGGGGACGCCCTGCTGGGTGAGCCTGTTGACCGGCGACCTCGGCGCGGCGCAGCGCTTCTACGGCGCGGTGCTCGGCTGGACATTCCGGCAGGGATCGCTGGGGGAGGACTTCTGCGTGGCCCTCTCCGGCGGCCGGCCGGTCGCCGGGCTGGGCAACGTCGCCCGCAGGATGGGCGTGCCCGTCCACTGGAGCAGCTACTTCGCCGTGGACGACGCGGACACGGCGGCCGCGCGGGTCCGGGAGCGCGGCGGCACCGTCGCCGTCGGCCCGCTCGCCTTCGGCGGCGGCCGCGCCGTACTGGCCGCCGACCCGGACGGCGCGGTCTTCGGCTTCTGGGAAGGGCGGGTGCTGCGCGACTGGAGCATCGGCAGCGGCGCCGCCCCCGCCTGGCTGGAACTGCGCACCCGCGACTGCTTCGACGCCGCCCTCTTCTACGGCGGCGTCTTCCAGTGGGACGGCCAGGACACCGACGTGCGCTACGAGGACGACGTGGTGATGGTGCGGGTGGCCGGCCAGACGGTGGCCTGCCTGCGCGGCGGCGCCGTCGAGGCGGCCCCCGACCCCAAGGTGCGGCCGCGCTGGCACGTCTACTTCCGGGTGGACAACGTGGAGAAGGCCGTCGAGGCGGCCCTCGCGGCCGGCGGCTCGGTCGCCGCCGAGCCGGGTGTCTCCCGGGTCGGCCAGGAGGCGACCCTCTGCGACTCCGAGGGCGGCATCTTCACGGTCACCGAGGCGGCGCGGGGCTGCTGACCTCAGGCCGGGAGGCCGTCGGCGGCGTACGCGGCGTCGACGGCGTCGGTGGCGTCGGCGGGGAGAGCCAGAAGTCGAGGAGCCGGGCGGCGGTGGCCACCGGCTCCTCGGCGTTCGGCGAGTGCCCGGCGCCCGCGATCACCACACGCCGGGCGGACAGTTCCTCCGCCATCGCGTCCAGTTCGGGCACCGGCCAGGCGTAGTCCTCCTCGCCGGAGACCACACACAGCGGCAGCGGCAGCCTCGCCAGCTCAGCGACCCGGTCCGGTTCCGTCATCAGCTGCCGCGCGGTGGTGGTGAGTTGAACGGGGTGGGTGGTCAGCCAGCGGCGGTGCAGGAAGGCGTCGTGCTCCGCCGGGTCCGGTGCGTTCGTCGCGTCCGCTGTGTCAGTCGTCCCCACCGGGGCTGTCGGATCGGTCGGGGCCGTCGGCGTGATGCCTTCCTCCGGTCCGCCGCCCTGCTCGGCGTCCAACCGTCGCATCTCCCGCCACACCTCCTCCATGCTCATCCTCAGCCCCTCCAGCGCGTGGATCAGCAGCCGGGTGCGCTCCCGCTGCCCGGCGGAGACCGGCCCCCGCCCGCTGCTCATCAGCGTCAGCGAGCGGAACGGGCGCGGGTCGCGGAGCACGGCCGCCCGGGCGATCAGCCCGCCGAGCGAATGACCGAGCAGGTGCACCGGGCCGTCGCCGAGCGCGGCGGCCTGTGCCAGGACGTCCAGCGCCAGCTCCTCCCGGCCGTAGGCCGACGCGTCGGCGGACCCCGGGGTCTCGTACTGCCCACGCCCGTCCACCGCGACGGCCCGCAGACCACCCTCGGCGAGCGGCTCCAGCAGCGCGATGAAGTCCTCCTTGCTGCCCGTGAACCCCGGCACCAGCAGTACCGTGCCGCGGTGCTCTCCCGCCGGCCGGGCGTCGTGGACGGCGAACTCGCCGCGCGCGGTGGCGAGCCGGTACGCGCGGGCACAGGGGGGCAAGGTGAGGAACGGCGGCCTGCTCATGGAGCGAGGCTAACGCGGCGTCCGATCGCCGCCAGCCCCGGGAGCGCCCGGCGGCGAGGATCAAGGCATGCAGAACACAGTGAACAGCGCAGTGGTTCCCACCGAGTTCGACGGCAAGGCCGTCCTCGTCACCGGCGGCAGCCGGGGCATCGGCCGGGCCGTCGTCCTTCGCCTGGCGGCGGGCGGCGCGGACGTCGCCTTCACCTACCAGTCGAACGAGCGGGCCGCGGCCGACGTCGTCGCCGAGGTGAAGCGGCTCGGCCGGCGCGCGCTGGCCGTCCGCGCCGACGCGGCGGACGCCGCGGAGGTACGCGGGGCGGTCGACACGGCCGTCTCCGAGTTCGGACGGCTCGACGTCCTGGTGAACAACGCGGGCGTGGGCGCCATGGGCCCGATCGGCGAACTGACCGAGGAGGACGTCGACCGTGTCCTGGCCGTGAACGTCCGGGGGGTCTACCTGGCCACCCAGGCCGCCTTGCGGCACCTCGGCGCGGGCGGGCGCATCGTCATGATCGGCAGTTGTATGACGCAGTACACGCCGTTCGGCGGCGGCACGCTCTACGCCACGAGCAAGGCGGCTCTCATCGGCCTGACCAAGTCCCTGGCCCGTGAGCTCGGTCCGTCCGGCGTCACCGTCAACATCGTCCACCCCGGGCCCGTCGACACCGACATGAACCCGGCGGACGGGCCGTTCGCCGAGGCCCAGGCGGGAGCGACGGCCGTCGGGCGGTACGCGCGGCCCGAGGAGATCGCGGCGACGGTGGCGCACCTGGCCGCGCCGTCGGCCGGGTACGTGACGGGCGCTTCGGTGGCGGTGGACGGGGGGCTGGCGGCGTAGGGAGGCCGCCGAAAAGGCCGGACGGGCTGGGAATCCAGCCCGTCCGGCCTTTTGAGGTCAAGCGGCGGTGCCGCTCTGACGGGGTCCGGGGCGGAGCCCCGGGAACCGGTGAGGGGGTGAGCCGGGGCTCAGCACCCTCAGGCCACGGCCTCCGCCTCGGCCGCGGGCGCGGCGGTGGCCTTCTTGGTGGTGCGGGTGCGCTTCGGCTTGGCCTCGGCCTCACCCTCCGCCTCGGCGACCGGCGCGGCGGCGGCCT
>NZ_JBPQTX010000235.1:0-11215 GCF_051386555.1 Streptomyces sp. URMC 126 | reverse complement strand
CCCGCTCCCCGTCCGCGTACGCCGCCACCCCCACCGCCTCCAGCGACACCCGAGCGGCACGGAACACGCTCACGGCGGGATGCCGCAGATGCGTACCGCGGTACACCCGGGGAAACACCCGCACCAGCTCGGCCCGGCCGCACGGCCCGACCACCGTCACGTCGAACAGCCCGTCGTCCATCCGCGCCCCCGCGCAGATCCGCATCCCGCCCCCGTACGACCCGCCGTTCCCCACGGCGACAAGCGTCGCCTCGACCAGCCGCTCCGGCCCGTCGTCGAGCCGCAGCCGGTACGGGATCGGCCGGAGCGCGGCCAGCTCGGCGAGCAGCGCCAGGTCGTACCGGAGCCGCCCGGCGGGGAACCGCATCCGGTTGCCGCGGTCGTTGACGCGCGAGTCGAGGCCGGAGGCGAGGACCGTGCCGAAATACGGTCCGCCGACCACCCTCCCCAGATCGCGCGGGACGCCCCCGTCCCCCTTCAGTGAGCCGGCGATAAGCCGCGCCGCCGCCTCCGGGTCGCCGACGGGCAGCCCGTTGGCGCGGGCGAAGTCGTCACCCGTCCCGACGGCGACGACGCCGAGCGGTGTCGGCGTCCCGGCGACCGCCTGCAGGGCGAGCGACACCATCCCGTCCCCGCCCACGGCGATCAGCGCGCCCGTACCGCCCGCCACCGCCTCCCGGGCCCGCCGCAGCGCGTCGGCCGCGTCCACGCCCACGACGGTACGGACGGCGTACCCGGCCGCGCGCAGCACCCGGGCCGCGGGCAAAGCGGCCCGCGCCCCACGGCCTCGTCCGGCCGCCGGATTGACGAAAAGCGTAATCTCGCTGGTCACGCGCGGACCCTACCGGCCGCGCGGGACACCGAACGCCACGGGGCGGCAGCCTTGTACGGCTGCCGCCCCGGAGGCGTCGAGTCCGCTGTCACGGACCGGGTGGATCAGGTGAAGTCGTCGTACCCGTTCCGTCGCACCGGCTCCCCGTTGTGCCCCTGGCGACCGGACCGGTCGGCCGCGGTCAGCGGCTCCCCGTCGTCGATCGGCTCGGGGGTGAGGTCGAGGGGCGCCGCCTCGTCGTCGTCGAGGAGACGGTCCGGGTTGGCCCGGCCCCTGCGCTTGTCGTTGAGCATGGCGATGCCGACGGCGATGAAGTAGAGCGCGACGATCGGCCCGGCCAGCATGAACATCGAGTAGGGGTCGACGGTCGGCGTCGCCACGGCGGCGAAAATCGTGACGCCCATGATCATGCCGCGCCACCAGCCCAGCATCCGGCGGCCGGTGAGAACACCGCCGAAGTTGAGCAGCATGAGCAGCAGCGGCAGCTCGAAGGAGAGGCCGAAGACCACGACCAACCGCATGATCAGGTCGAGCAGTTCGTCAAGCGGCAGAAGGTTCTGCACTCCCGTGGGCGTGAAGTCGATCAGGACCTCGGCAGCCGTGGGAAGGATCGTGTACGCGAACCAGGCACCCGCCGCGAACAGCGGGACACCGGCCGCGACGAAGCTCAGCGCGTACTTCTTCTCGTGCCGGTGCAGGCCCGGCGCGAGGAAGGCCCACAGCTGGTACAGCCACACGGGGCTCGACACCACGAGGCCGGAGACCAGCGACACCTTCATCATCAGGGCGAAGGGCCCGGTCAGTCCGGACATGGTGAGGTTGGCGCACCGGGTCTGCTCGGTGGGCTTCTTGTCGAGCAGCTCCGCGAGGGACACCTTGCAGCCAATGGCGTCCTGGATCGGATGCTGGAAGATCTCGATGATCTCGCGGTAGTAGATCGCCGAGACGATCGAGACGATCACGATCGCGATGACGGACTTCGCCAACCGGTTGCGCAGCTCACGGAGATGCTCCGCGAGCGGCATCCGCCCCTCGGGGTCCTTCTCCTTCTTGCGGGCAGACTTGGGCAACCCACGTCCCTATCTCGTGCGGCAGGCGGTCGCCTCCAGGGCGGCCGCCTCAAACGTCGTCCTCGGTCGTCAGCGCTGCGTCGTGCGGTCGGCCGGCTCCTGCACCGGGCGCGAGGTCACGTCACCGGGGGCCGCCTTGATCGTACGCGGGGCCGCCGCCTGCTGGTCCGCGGGCTCGGCGGGCGCCGAGGCGTCCTTGCCCTCGGACTTCATCGCCTTGGCCTCGCTCTTGAGGATGCGGGCGGACTTCCCGAGGGCGCGCGCCATGTCGGGGAGCTTCTTGGCACCGAACAGCAGCACGACAACGACGAGAATGAGGATGATCTCGGGGGCCCCGATCCGTCCGAACAACATAAGCGTTTACCTTCTCACCGAAGCGGTTTAGGGGTGTGGAGCTGTGGACCGATAAGACGTTTTGTCCAGCAGTCGTACGGCAGCGATCGTAACGCGCAAGGATGAACGCCGGGCAATCCCCGCGCGTACTTCCCCGCCGTTCCCCCCGCTGTTCCCGCGTGCGACCCTCCGCTTCGTCGGCAGGGTCACCCGCACCAGCGTACCGCCAGCGCCTCCGGCGGAGGAGACGGCCGTCGGCCGCTTCCGGCCCGCCGGTGCGCGCCAGGCTTCACTCCGGGCGCACGCCGTGCGCCACCCGCGCCGCCTCGGCGGCGAGCGGGACGGCGGCCCGCTCCAGGTCCTCGGTCGCCCGGGTGATCCGCCGGGAGCTCTCCTCGACCTGCCGGGCCAGCCGGCGCACCTGCACCAGGACGAGCGCGGCGAGCACGCCGAGCACGGCGATGCCGCAGAAGGAGAGGGCGACGGCCAGCATGGGGAAGAGCATGGGGACGAACCTACCGAAGGCGGGACGGGAGACGGGCACGGGCCCGGCAAACCGCTCCCCGGGCCTCGAAGGCCCCAAGCCCCGAAGGCCCCGGGCCTCAGACCGTCGAGTGCAGCCGCAGCGTCCGCACCCCGCCGCCCGTCAGCAGCTGCACGATCCGCTCTCCCGCCGGCTTGCGCACCGACGCGCCGCAGTCGGGGCAGGTGAAGGAGTAGAAGGTGGTGCGCCGGCTGCCGCCGATCGCCAGCCGGAGCGCGGCCGCCGTGAGCTCGAAGCTCCCCCGGCAGTCGGGGCAGGCGGCCTTGAAGACCGTGCCCGGCAGCTCCCGCGCGTATCCGTTCACCCCGGTCGCCCCGTTCACTCCGGTCACCCCGGCCTCACCCGCCGTACGCCGCGAGGGCCTCGCGGGCCGCGTCCCGCGCGCTGGCGGCCAGCTCCGGGGGCGAGACGATACGGCCGTCCCGGCCCAGCCGCAGCGCCAGCCGGCGCAGCGAGGCGGGGTCGGGGGTGCGCAGGGTGATCCGCAGACCGCCCTCGGGCAGCTCCTCGGCGCTGTCGTGCGGGTAGTACTCGGCGACCCAGCGCCCGCCGGGGCCCACCTCGACGACGACCTCGGGGTCCTCGGCCGCGGGCTGCACCAGTCCGGCCGACAGGTCGCGCGGCTCGACCGGCGGCGGGTCGGAGACCTCGTCCAGCAGTCGGATTTCGGCCACCCGGTCCAGCCGGAAGGTGCGCCGGGCCTCCGAGAGCCGGCACCACGCCTCCATATAGGTGTGACCGACGGCGAAGAGACGGATCGGGTCGACCTCGCGCTCGGTCAGCTCGTCGCGGGCCGGCGAATAGTAGCGGACCCAGAGCCGGCGGCGTTCGGCGATGGCCCGGTCGACGTCGGCGAAGACGCCGCCCTCGGACTCGAAGGTGACCGAGAGCCGGGAGCTGGCGCCCGCCGCCTCCCCGGCCGCGGCCTCGATCTTGGCGGTGGCGCGCAGCAGCGCCTGCCGGTCGCTCTCCCGCAGACCGGGCAGGGTGGCCACCGCGCGGGCGGCCACCAGCAGCGCGGTGGCCTCGTCGGCGGCGAGCCGCAGCGGCTCGCCCGTGCTGGTGCCCGACGCGTCCGGGTTGTGCCACCAGATGCGGTCGCCGTCGGTGTCGATGTCCAGCAGGTCGCCGCCGCGGAAGCTGGTGCCGCACATCGGCAGCACGTCGAGGTCGCCGATCAGCTCGTCCTCGGTGATGCCGAAGGCCCGGGCGACGTCGGCGACGCGGGCGCCGGGGCGCTCGCGCAGGTAGGTGACCAGCGACAGCATCCGCCGGGTCTGGTCGATGGCGTTTCCGGCCATGGGGGGTCGGTCCGTGCCCTTCTGGTTCGGGGTCCGCTGGGTCCGCTCGTCGGGGTGGGGTGGTCGGCTCGTCGGGATGGGGGCTCGCCGCCGGGGCGCGCCGGCGCGGCGGTCAGTCCTTGGCCACGGCCCGCAGCCGTTCGACGACGTCGGCCCGCAGGTCGTCCGGTTCCAGTACCACCACGTCCGGGCCGAACTCGACGAGCCAGGCGTCCAGGCCGTGCCCGTACGGGATCTCCAGTTCGTCCCAGCCGTCGCCCAGGTCCCGGCGGTTCAGGGCCTTGGCGCGCAGCGGGTAGCCGTGCCCCGCCCTGACCTTGATCAGCGCGGTGCCGGTGGCCGTCTCGCCCGCCCAGCTCTCCACGGTCTCCCGGACGGTGACGTGGTCGGGGACCGGCGCGGTGAACGGCAGGGCCCGCGAGCGGACCCGGCCGGTGATGCGGGAGAGGCGGAAGACGCGCTCCGCCTGCCGGTCGCGGTCCCAGCCCGCCAGGTACCAGTGGCCGCGCCAGCACTCCAGCGTCCACGGCTCGACGTGCCGCTGCTCGGGGCGGGCCGCGTTGGCCTTGCGGTAGTCGAAGACGACGGTACGGCGGTCGCGCGCCGCAAGCATCAGCGGTTCGAACGCCGCCTCGTGCACGGGGATCCGCGTCTCCAGGGCGCCGCCCTCGTACGCGTCCTCCGCCAGCGGCATCCCGGCCGCGCGCAGCTTCTGCAGCGCGCCGCTGGCCGCCGACGCCAGCCGCGCCTGCTGCCAGACCTTCGCGGCCAGGCCCAGCGCCGCGGACTCCTCGACGTCGAGGGTGATCGGGGGGAGGCGGTTGCTGTCCCGGCGGGCGAGGTAGCCGGTCTCGCCGTCGGCGCCCTCGACCGTCTCGATGATCAGGCCGAGCTCGCGGAGGTCTTCCTTGTCCCGCTCGAACATGCGGTTGAAGGCGTCGTCACTGCCGGTGGCGGCGGTCCGGGAGGAGGAGGCGGCCCGGCGGGCGGAGCGGGCGCCCGCGGCGGCGTCCGGCCCGGCGTCCGGCTCGTCCGCCGGCCCGAGGGACGTGTCGTACACCGGCCCCGAGGCCACGTCGTTGCCGGGCCCGAAGGCTTCGAGGTAGGCCTCGATCGACCCGCGCAGCTCCCGCTTGCTGAGCGGACGCCGCGTCCCCAGCAGGCACAGCGCCAGATTCATCAGCCGCTCGGCCTTGGCAATCGCCATCGACGCCCTCTCGCCCTCTTCTCATGTTCTTTCAACCGATGACCGTACCGCTCACGGGTCACCCGGCAAAAGCCGAGGGCCCGCGCGACGTGCGCGGGCCCTCGGCCGGAACCGGTCGGGGTCGGTCAGACGCCCATCAGGTCGCAGACGAAGATCAGCGTCTCGCCGGGGGCGATCACGCCGCCGCCGGCGCCGCGCTCGCCGTAGGCGAGGTGCGCGGGGATGGTCAGCCGACGGCGACCGCCGACCTTCATGCCCTGGATGCCCTTGTCCCAGCCCTCGATGACCTGGCCGCCGCCCAGCTTGAACTCCAGCGGCCGGCCGCGGTTCCAGCTCGCGTCGAACTCCTCACCGGTGGAGTAGGCGACGCCCACGTAGTGGACCTTGACGAAGTCGCCGGCCTTGGCCACCGGGCCGTCGCCCTCCCAGAGGTCGACGATCTCCAGGTCGCTGGGCGCCGGGCCCTCCGGGAAGTCGATCTCCGGCTTGTCGATGTTCACGTAAATGCTCCTAGAACGATTCTGCGGACAACCGTGCAAGTTTCGCAGATCGGTGATCCGCGTTCGGCCTCGATGTGCCGGCCGGACGCCGCCCGGCTGCCGCCCGGCCCCGGGCCGCTCCAGGCCGGCCCCGGGCCGGGCCGGCCCCCGTCAGACCTTGCCGACGATGTCCACGACGAAGACCAGCGGGGCGTCGGCGGGGATGCCGCTGCCGGGCGGCGGGCTGCTGCCGTACGCCTGCTCGGCCGGGAGCACCAGCAGCACCCTGTCCCCCACGTGCTTGCCGACCAGGCCCTTGTCCCAGCCGGAGACGACGGAGCCGGTGCCGATCTGGAAGGCGGTGGCGCCGCCGTGGTCCCAGGACGAGTCGAACTTCTTGCCGCCGTCCCACAGGACACCGGTGTACTGGGCGATCAGGCCGTCCCCGGCCTTGACCTCCGGGCCGTCACCCTTGACGAGGATCTGCTCCTTGAGCTCCTTGGGCGCCTTCTCCCCCTTGGGGATGGTGATCTCGGCCGCCTTCCCGGACTCGGCCTTCACCTCCGGCATCCCCGGCTCGGGCTTCGCCTGCTCGCCCTTGGCCTCCGCCTTGGCGTCGGCGTTGCCGGTCGCCACGATGTCGAGGACCCACACCAGGGTCTGGTCGGTGTTCTGCTGGACCTTGTCGCCGTACATCGACTTCAGCGTGCCCTCGGCCCACACCCGGGTGCCGGTCTTGTGACCGACCAGTGCGTCGGCGACCGGGGCCGGCACCTGGCCGCCGCCCTCGCCGACGCCCACCCGCTGCACCATCTCGCGGCGCGGCCCCTTGGTGTCCTGGCCCGGCTCCGGGTTCCAGGTGCCCTTGGGCGGGCTGCCCTCCTGGGTCGACTGCACCGTGAAGGCGAGCCGGACGAACGCGCCCTTCTCCACCGTGGCGCCCTTGCCCTCGGTGAGCGTGCTGATCCGCACCTTGTCGGAGCCCTTGGCGTCCTTCGGGGCGGAGATCTTCGGCTGCTCGCCGAAGGCGCCCGACACCGTGATCTTCGAGCCGTCGCCCTGCGCGGACTTGGAGCTCTCCGAGGCCTTGGAGCTGCTCTCGGCGGACTTCTTGGAGCCGCCGTCGTCGTCCGAGCCGCAGCCCGCGGCGGTCAGCAGCAGGACGGGCACGGCCAGGGCGGCGGCCAGACGGCGGGACGGGCGGGTGCCGCTCGCGGTCCTCGCGAGGCGACGGGATTGCGGGGATCGTCCCGCGGTGAATCGCAGCATCGGTCCAACTCGGGCTAGGGGGTGGCTGAACAGTGCCCGCCACTCTACGGCCTGCGCCCCGCCCGGCACCCCCGTCCGACACGGCGGTGCGCCGGACCGAGGGGTCCGGCGCACCGATGTCGCGTTCACTTCCCCGAATTCACGCTTTCCGGCCGTGTACGCGGCAGGCCGTGCTTCCGCTCACATTCCGGCAATCAGCTTTTCCACCCGGTCGTCCACCGACCGGAAAGGGTCCTTGCACAACACGGTGCGCTGCGCCTGGTCGTTGAGCTTGAGATGGACCCAGTCGACGGTGAAGTCCCGGCGCTGTTCCTGCGCGCGGCGGATGAAATCGCCGCGCAGCCGGGCCCGGGTGGTCTGCGGCGGCACCGACTTGCCCTCGAAGATCTTGAGGTCGTTGCACACCCGGGCGGCCTGGCCGCGCCGCTCCAGCAGGTAGTACAGCCCCCGGCGGCGGTGGATGTCGTGGTAGGCGAGGTCTATCTGGGCGACCCTCGGGTGGGACATGCTGATGCCGTTCTTCGCCCGGTAGCGCTCGATGAGCTGGTACTTCATCACCCAGTCGATCTCGGTGGAGATGCGGTCCAGGTCCTCGTCCCGGATCGCCTCCAGGGACCGGCCCCACAGCTCCAGCACCCGCTCCACGACGCCCGTGCGGATGCCGCGCCGCTCGCAGAAGTCGACGGCCTTCTCGTAGTACTCCTGCTGGATCTCCAGGGCGGAGGCCTCCCGGCCGCTGGCCAGGCGCACCTTGCGGCGGCCGGTGATGTCGTGGCTGACCTCGCGGATGGCCCGGATGGGGTTCTCCAGGGTGAGGTCGCGCATCACCGTGCCCGCCTCGATCATGCGGAGCACCAGGTCGGTGGCGCCGACCTTGAGGAGCATCGTGGTCTCCGACATGTTCGAGTCGCCCACGATGACGTGCAGCCTGCGGTAGCGCTCGGCGTCGGCGTGCGGCTCGTCCCGGGTGTTGATGATCGGGCGCGAGCGGGTGGTGGCGGAGCTGACGCCCTCCCAGATGTGCTCCGCGCGCTGGCTGACGCAGTAGACCGCGCCGCGCGGCGTCTGGAGGACCTTGCCGGCCCCGCAGATCAGCTGACGGGTCACCAGGAAGGGGATGAGGATGTCCGCCAGACGGGAGAACTCCCCGTGCCGCGCCACGAGGTAGTTCTCGTGGCAGCCGTAGGAGTTCCCCGCCGAGTCGGTGTTGTTCTTGAAGAGGTAGACGTCGCCCGCGATGCCCTCCTCGTGCAGGCGGCGTTCGGCGTCGACGAGCAGACCCTCGAGAATGCGCTCGCCCGCCTTGTCGTGGGTGACCAGTTCGATCACGTTGTCGCACTCTGGTGTCGCGTATTCCGGGTGCGAGCCCACATCGAGGTAGAGACGGGCGCCGTTGCGCAGGAAGACATTGCTGCTGCGGCCCCAGGAAACGACACGGCGGAAGAGGTACCGCGCCACTTCGTCAGGCGACAGTCGGCGCTGTCCCCTGAACGTGCACGTGACGCCGTACTCGTTCTCCAGCCCGAAAATGCGGCGGTCCATGCCTGAACACTACGCCTGATGCCCTGCGCTGAAACCGGGTTCGACGGCACCGTTCCGATCGGATTCCGAACGCGCGACGACGGGCGACGCCTTCTCGGGGGCGGTCAGCGCCTTGCGCGCCGCCAGCAGGACGAGCGCGGCGGCGATCCCGCCGCCCGCCGCGACCGCGAACCCGGCCCGGGCACCGCCCGACTGCACCGCCGGTCCGACGATGGCCGTACCGATGGACGCGCCGACGCCGAACGAGGTGACCAGCCAGGAGAACGCCTCCGTGGCCGTGCCCGCCGGGGCGTGCCGGTCGACGACGACGAACGCGCAGGCGAGCGCGGGCGCCAGGAAGACACCGGCGATGCCCGCGAGGACGGTCATCGGGACGACGCCGGGGACGAGCAGCAGCGGCAGGTAGCAGACGGCCAGCGCGGCGATGATCATCCGCAGCCGCCCCTCCGGCGCGCCGGCCCACTGCCGGCCGCCGTAGACGACACCGCCGACCAGGGCACCGGCGCTGAGCGCGGACAGCAGGTAGCTGGAGATCATCTGGTTGCCGTGCGCGTCGGCGTAGGCGACGGAGGCGACGGCTATGGAGCCCAGCGCCGAGCCGACGAAGAAGAAGGTGCCCAGGACGACCAGCAGGCCGCGGGAGCGCAGGGCGCCCAGCCAGTGGGCCTCGCGCGGCTCGCTGCGCCACTTCCGCGAGGGCGGGGAGCTGACCACGGCGAGCGCGCCGAGCACGCCCAGGGCGTTGATGACCAGCAGCGCGGCGGCCTCGGACCACTCGCGGACGAACAGCATCACGATCAGCGGGCCGACCGCGTACATGACCTCCTGGGCCACGGCGTCCAGGGCGTAGGCCGCGTGGATGCGGTCCTCGCGCTCCAGGACGGACGGCCACAGCGCCCGCAGGCCGCCCTCCAGCGGCGGGGTGAAGAAGCCTGCGACGATCATGGCCGCGTAGGCGACGGGCAGCGGCTCCAGGCCGACGACGGCGAAGAGGACCATGCCCAGGGCGGACAGCACGGCCGAGGGCAGCATGACGCGCGGCTGGCCGTAGAGGTCGACGGCCCGGCCCAGCAGCGGCTGGCCGATGGCGTTGGCCACGCCATACGCGGCGGAGAGGGCGCCGGCGAGGGTGTAGCTGCCGCCCTCCGCGCGGGCGAAGAGGACGACCGCCAGCGCGGCGGTGGCGGTGGGCAGCCGGCCCACCAGGGTGCCCACCAGCAACCGCGCGGCGTACCGCGTCCTGAGCATCTCGCCGTAGCCCGCCGCCATCATCTGCCTCTCTCGACCGGCCGTGGCCGGGTCCGCCGGGACGTTCCTGCGTCCGTCCGTGTGGTTTTACGTATAACGTTGACGGGTTATACGTACCATGTCGGCAGCTCACGGGTCCACCCGTGGGGAGTCGGCGGAGAGGGGCGTCACCGCGGTGACGGACGGCGAACAGAACAGAGGCGGCGGCGGGGGCCGCTGGCCGACGGTCCGGGGGGCGCACGCGGCACCCGCCCGGGCGACGAGCCGGGACGTGGCCCGCGCGGCCGGCGTCTCCCAGGCCACGGTCTCCCTGGTCATGGGCGACAAGTGGCGCGGCCGGGTCTCCGAGGCACGCGCCGAGGCGGTCCGCGCGGCCGCCCGCGAACTGGGCTACCGCCGCAACCTCGCCGCCCGAGACCTGCGCCTGGGCCGGACCCGGACCGTCCTGCTCGTGGTCCCCGCCCTCACCAACGAATTCTTCGCCCGGGTCTACGCCGGGGCCGCGCGGGTCGCCGGCGAACAGGGCGTCGGCGTCCTCCTCTACCCCTCCCCCGAGGGCATCGGCCCCGCCCGGGACCCCTTCGCCTCCGCCCGCGCCGCCCTCGACGGCGTGATCGCCTCGTCCATGGCGGTCGACTCGCTGGCCGCCCTGCGGGCCGGCGGCCTGCCGGTGGTCATGCTCGACAGCGACCCCCGCGGCGCGGAGGCCGCCGCCACGGTCAACCCGGACATCGCCGACGGCATGCGCCAGGTCGCCGCCCACCTGCTGGACCTCGGCCACCGGCGCTTCGCCCACCTGGCCGCCGAGGTCGACTCCTGGACCTTCCGGGTCCGGGCCCGGGCCCTGGCCGACGCGTTGCGCGGCGTCCCCGACGCTCGGGTGCTGCGCACGGAGCCGGCCGCCCTGAACGTCGACGCGGGCCGGGCGGCGGCCGAACGCGTCCTCTCCGGGCCCGGCCCGCGGCCGACGGCCCTCGTCTGCGACGACGACATGCTCGCCGCGGGCGCCTGCAAGGCCGCTCGGCGGCTGGGGTTGCGGGTTCCGGACGATGTCTCGGTGACCGGGTTCGCCGATCTTTCGCTGGCGACGGCTGTCGACCCCGAGCTGACCACTGTGCGGTTGCCTGCGGAGGCGGTCGGGGAGGCCGGCATGCGGGCGCTTGCCGCGGTTCTCGACGGGCGGCCCGACGGTGCGGCGGCGTTGCCGGTGTCCCTGGTCGCCCGCGACTCCAGCGGCCCGGCCGCGCGCGGCGCCTGACGGCTAGGGGTGCCCCGGTCCCGCCCTTTCACCGTTTCTTGCAGGGGCTGCGCCCCCGCACCCCCGAAGCGCCCTCCGGGCGCTGTCCTCAAACGCCGGACCGGCTAAATCAAGCCCGTCCGGCGTTTGAGG
>NZ_JBPQTX010000234.1:0-11244 GCF_051386555.1 Streptomyces sp. URMC 126 | reverse complement strand
GGCCCGCGGCCTCCGGGGAGGCGGCGGGCCCTCGGCGGGAACACCCTGCGGGTGGACGCTCAGCGTGCGGCGTGCCTGCGGTGCCGGCCGGGGCGGCGGGGGCCGCCCACACCCGGGGCGTCGGTGTGGCCGTACTGCCGGGCCTCCAGCTCCGCCCGTTCCTGCTCCAGGCCGAACCGGCCGAGCAGCGGGAGCCGGTCGATCCTGGGGAGCAGCCAGACGTGCCAGATGCCCGTGATGAAGAAGATGGCCGAGCCCGCGACGAGGACGGAGCCGAAGGTGTCGGTCGGGTAGTGGGCGCCGATGTACATCCGCGAGAAGGCGACCAGCAGCACCGCGAGGACGCCGCAGACCACGACGGTGCGGCGGTGGCGGGACTCGCGGAAGAGGAAGTAGACGGCGACGGCCACCGCCACGGTGAAGGCGGTGTGGCCGCTGGGGAAGCTGTTGGAGCCGATCTCCGGGTCGAGCGAGAACTGCCGCGGCGGCCGCTCGCGGGCGACGAGGGCCTTCGCGATCTGGGTGCTGTTCCAGCCGACCGCCACGACCAGGAAGGTGGCGACGGCCTGGATCGGCCGCCGCCGGGCGATCAGCAGCCAGCCGCTCCACAACGCGAGGATGATCACGCCCGCGACGGGCGACGCGAGGTAGCTGACGCCCTCCATCACGTCGTTCAGCCAGCCGGTGCGGGTGTTCGTCTGGATCGTGCGGTCCAGGTCCAGGTCGTGCGGCTGGATCAGCGACGTGTGCGCGGCGGTCATGCCGAGCACGATCGCTGCCGCGAACAGCAGGACGGAATTGCGCAACCAGTGGCGCACGTAGGGCATGGGTGGGGCGTCCTTCGTATCGGCATGGCGGCGCCGGGGCGGCAGCACGCGCGAGATGACGAGTACGTGCCGCATGCTCCGGGGAACCGGTGCGGCCGTACTACAAAAACTACACGTGCGAGCGGGTGTCCCCCCAAGCGCGGCGGTCACAGCGAAGATCATCGGGGGCGGTGTGTGACGGGACTCTCACGCTTCGCTTCCGCTGCGGGCGGGTGGGCGGCGGACGCCACCGCAGTGCGCGATCCTCCCCCGCGTCCCGGGCCACCCTCCGGACAGCCTCCCGAGTGATCTTCCCGGCGACAGTGGATCATGGTCGCCCTACACTCGCGCGGATGGAGCGAACAAGGGGGTGGCGGCCGGCCCGCGAGGCGGTCGTGAGAACCGGCTGTGGTGCGGCCGGGGCGGGTGTGGTGACGGTGGGGGCCGTGGCGCTGCCCGGCGCCGGGGGGACCGCCGTCGTCACGATGACGGTGTCGGCCGTGCTCACGCTGGCGGCGACGGGCTGGTGGCCCCGCGACCCGCGCCGCCTGGCGTGGACAGCGGCGGCCGTGGCGGCGGTGTGCGGGCTGGGCACGGTGTTCAGCGGCCCCGGCGCGGCCGTCGAAGGGTCCGAGGCGATCAAACTGGCCTTCGTCGAGTACGCGGCCGGCGTCTGGCTCGTCCTCCTCGTCACCCGCGCCCTTCCGCCGCGGCGGTCACTGGGGTTCTGGCTGGCACTGGGGACCGCCGTGTCCACGGTCATGGTGCGGGCGGACGCGTACGACGGGGTGCTGGAGGCCGTCGGCCAGTCCGTCTTCCTGGGGGCCGGCCCGCTGGCCGCCGGGGCGGTCGGCAGCGCCCTGTACACGGCACGGGAACGGCGGACGCGCGGCGTCCGGGAGGCCCGCCGGGCCCAGCGGCTCGAACTCGCCGCCGACCTCCACGATTTCGTCGCCCACGACGTCTCGGGCATCGTCGCTCTGGCGCAGGCCGCCCAAGTCGTGCACGAGACACGGCCGGAACAGGTGTTGCCGTTGTTGCGCCGGATCGAGGAGGCGGGGGTGAGGGCGTTGGGATCCATGGACCGCACGGTGCGCGTGTTGCGCGACGGCGACGGGAGCGGGGACGGGGGCGCAGACGGGCAGGGGCCGGGAGGCGGGGACGAGGGGTCCGCCGGCACCGGCGCCCCGGCGTCCGACGGCGGTGGTGTCCGCCCGGCGGCCCACGGGCTGGACGAGGTGCCCGGAGTCGTCGACCGGTTCCGCGCCTCCGGCACGGCGGACGTGCGGCTGACGGACGAGCTGCCGCCCGGGCTACGGGCGGAGGTGCCGCGCGAGGTGGCGGCGACCGTGCACCGCTTCGTCGTCGAGGCGCTGACCAACGTGCGCCGGCACGCGCCCGGAACGGAACGGGTCCGGGTCGCCCTGGCCTGGGAGCCGGCCCCGGAGGGGGCGCCGTCGTCCGTCCTGTCCGTCTCCGTCACCGACTCCGGCCGCGGCGACGGCGCCCGCACCGCCCGGCCGCTCCACGGCGAACGGCGGAGCGGTCTGGGGCTGGCCGGGCTGACCGAACGGGTGGAGGCTCTGGGCGGCACGTTGACGGCGGGTGCCCGGGGCGGGGGGTGGCACGTGCGGGCGGAGTTCCCGCTGCGGGCCTGAAGGGCCCGTGCGGGGGCGGGGGTTCCCCTGCCCGGAGAAGCGGGTGACCCATTCCGCCGTCTCTCGTCCGGCTTTCCGGCGAGGCCGGACGGGCGGCGCCGGCGGACGCGGGCCCGCCCGGCACTCCCCGTCGTCACACCCCGTCCGGCGACGGCGCCGGACGGGCCGCCACCCGGCCCGCCCGGCGCGCCGGGACGGCGTCCGTCCCCGCCTCGCCTCACTCCCGGCCGCACCGGCCGCAGGCCCCCCGGCGGCGGAGGTGGTAGGCGAGGGCGGCCGCGCCGAGGGCGAGGCCCCAGACGGTCCAGAGGATGCCGGGGCCGTTGGCGGCCCACATGTCGGCGGTGAGGTGACGGGCGTTCATCAGGCCGCCGGGGACGAGGACGAGGGCCACGGTGGTGGCGGGGATGACGGCGGTGAGGGGGTGGACGCGCTTGCCCGCCTTCCACCACACCCAGCGGGGCCAGACCTCGCCCCAGCGGCTGATCAGACCGTGGGTGAGGAGGCCGCCGGCGGTGGAGAGGAGGCCGAGGCCGAGGCCGATCTCCAGCATGCCGGGAGTGTCCCGCATGTCCTTCAGGAACTCCGGGGTGATGCCGAGGGGGCAGCCGAAGTACCAGGCGAGGCGGGTGACGTCGTAGGGGACGGACGACAGGGCGGCGGTGTACACCGCCCAGCGGCCCCAGCGCCGGGCGGCCTCCGGCGTCGTCCAGCGGGCGGCACCGTGCCGGCCCCGGCCGCAGGCCGTGCAGCGGTCCGCCGTACGCCACTGGTAGGCGAGGGTGGCCGCGGCCCACAGCAGGCCGCCGGCGAAGACGATGAGCAGGTTGCCGCGGTGCCAGTAGAGGATGTCGCCCACTCCGTCCTGCGGGCCGGGAACGCCGGTGAAGGCGAACACCACGAGCAGCGGCGCGAAGACCAGCAGTCCGAGGAGGGAGTAGTCGGGAACGGCGAACGCCAGCACCCCGGCCGATGCCCATCCGTATGCCAGGAGCCAGGCCCGGCTCCTCCCCCGGCCCGCGCCGCGGGCCATCAGCACCCCGGCGACGACACCCGCCGCGCCCACCGCCGCGATCACCGGCCCCACCACGCCCGCCCGGCTGGGCTCCAGCAGGGAGGCCGAGGAGCGGTCTTCCACGACCTCGGCGAAGGGGTAACCGGCGCCGCCCGCCGCCCAGTAGAGTCCGGCGGCGCCGTACAGCAGGGACCAGAGGGCCGCCAGGTAGCCGGACCAGACCGGCCACCGGGACCACCGGCGGTCGTTGGTGCCTGCCGCCGGGGGCGGCCCGTACCCGTCGTCCCGGGCCGCTTCCGTGGCCTCGCCTGTCCCCTGTGTCCCTTGTATCCCCGGTGCGTTCATGGTGCCGTCGTTCTCCTCGTTCCCGGCCGGCGGCCGTGCCCGCCGGTGCGGTTCCCACCCTCCCGTCCGGGGCGTGACCGGCACATCTGCCGAACGGCAGACTCCGGGCGGCCGGCAGCGGGGTCCGGGTATGCCGGCCGGCGGAGGGCCGCTACGGTGACGATCATGAGCATCCGCATACTCCTCGCCGACGACCAGGAAGCGGTCCGCATCGGCTTCCGGCTGGTCCTCGACTCACAGCCGGACATGGAGGTCGTCGGAGAGGCCGAGGACGGCCGGCAGGCCGTCGAACTGGCGCGCGGGCTGCGGCCGGACGTGGTGCTGGCCGACATCCGGATGCCGCGGCTGGACGGGCTGGAGGCCACCCGGCTGCTGGCCGGCCCGGACGCGCCCGACCCCGTGCGGGTGGTCGTGGTGACGACGTTCGACCTCGACGAGTACGTGCACACGGCGCTGCGCAACGGCGCCTGCGGCTTCCTGCTCAAGCGGTCGAGCCCGACGCTGCTGGTGGAGGCGGTGCGGGCGGCGATGGCGGGGGACGCCATGGTCAGCCCCTCGGTGACGGTCCGGCTGCTGCGGCGGTTGCGGGCCCCCGAGCCGCCGCGCGCGGCCCCGCCCGCCGAGGCGCTGACCGAACGGGAGGCGGAGATCGCCCGGTTCGTGGCCAAGGGGCTGACCAACGCCGAGATCGGTGCCGAACTCTTCATCTCCCCCGGCACGGTGAAGACGCACCTGGCCCACATCCAGCGGAAGCTCGGCGTCCGCAACCGGGTGGGGATCGCCGCCTGGGCGTGGGACAACCGGGCGGCTACCTGAGCTCGCCGTTCCGTCCGTGGTGCCTGGTGCCGGCCGCGGTGGCGTCGTCCGCCGGGGCCGGGACGACGCGACCGGTCCGGGAGCCGGGTTCCCGGGGCGGATCCAAGACGACGTCGACGTCGGTACGGCGGACCTGCCGGGCGAGCTCCCTCACCATGGCGGCCGCGGCGGCCCGCGCCTCGCGAGGGCCGGCGTCGGCCGGCGCGTCCGGGAGGCACCCGCAGAACGCCCCGCCCCCCTCGGCGAGGACGCGGTAACGCCAGCCGTCCGGGGTCGCGAGCAGGACGATGCCCTTCGGCATGCCGATACCGGTACCGATGCTGATGCCGATGGAAGGCCCCTTTCCGGTCCTCCGCTCCTTCTCACGTCGCCTCACGCGGCCATCCAACAGCGTCGGCCGCGCGGTCGCGCGGGGTGGGTGCCGAGAAGAGGCTTCCCGACGTGCCGCGCGAGCCCTCCCGCGCCGGCGCGTCGGCACCCCGGCCCGTTCAACACCGGCCCGTTCAGCCCCGGCCCGTTCGGCCCCGGCCGCCGCCGGCCGGGCTTCCCGAGCCGGCCGGCGGTGGAGCGGTCAGCCGGCGGGGGCGCCCGTCCGCGCGTCCCGGAGCCGGAGCAACCGGGCCATGACCCCCGGCAGTTCGCCGGCCCGCGAGGCGTCGGCCGCGCGCCAGGCGACGTGGGCGTCGGGGCGCACGAGGACGCAGCCGTCCGCGCCGACCTCACGGACCCGCGCCCATTGCCCGTACGGGTCGCGCAGATCCTCGGGCGTGCCGATGGCGCGGACCGTCAGCGGGACGCCGGTGAGGCGGGTGGCCTCGCGGGCGGCGGCGTGCCAGCGTTTTCCGCCGGGGCCGGTGAGCAGCACGAACGTGCCGCGCCCGACGACGTCGAGGGTGGAGAGGGCGCGCCGGCCGTCCTCCAGCCAGGCGTGCGGGACGTGGGCGCCCGGCCAGGTGGTGGGCCGGTAGTAGAGCTCGGGGTCGCGGTCGGGATCCGGCTCGGGGGTGTCCGGGACGGTGGCGCCGTCCCGGTAGCGGTAGCCGAGTTCGACGCCGTGCGCGTTGACCTGGTAGTTGACGCGGCGGGTGGCGGCGGCCAGGGCGGCGGCGCGGGCCCGGGCCTCCTCCGTGTCGTCGTGCAGCGTCTTCAGGATGCGCAGTTGCTCGTCCGCGCTCTGGCCCTCGGCGAAGCCGAGCGCCTCGGGTACGGCCAGCAGGTCCGCCATGCTGCGGAAGGCGCGGTCGACGACCTGTTGCCCGACGGGGTGCCGTTCGCTGTGGTAGGTGTCCAGCAGCTCGGGGCCGGCGGGCCCGTCGAGGACGAGTTTGAGTTTCCAGCAGAGGTTGAACGAGTCGGCGACGGCCGAGTTGAGGCCGAGCCCGTTGGTGGGCGGCCCCTGGTGGACGGCGTCGCCGACGCAGAACACCCGTCCCGCGCTGTACCGTTCGGCGACCGTGCCGTTGACGTCCCAGGGCGAGACGTCCTTGATGCGGACGGTGACGGAGTCGTCGCCGATGCTCTCCAGGATCCGGGCCCGGACGGCCTCGTGGTCGTCGGGGTCGAGAGGGGCGTCGGGGTGCGGGAAGGTGAGGAAGACCCACTCGTCCCAGGGGCGGACGCTGACGAAGACGCGGCCGTCCGTCGGCGGCCGGCCGGGGACGGCGCCCACGTAGAGGATGCCGGGCCGGTGGGCCGCGCAGTGGCTCAGGTCGGCCTCGAACCAGACGGAGACGGCCCGGGCCACGGACTGTGCGCCGGTGAGGCCGAGGCCGAGCCCGCGCAGGACGCGGCTGCGGGCGCCGTCGGCGCCGATGAGGTAGTCGGCGCGGACGGTGTACTCGCGTCCGCTGCCGCGGTCGCGGACGAGCGCGGTGACGCCCTTCTCGTCCTGGGTCAGGGACAGGAACTCCTGTCCGAAGCGGAGTTCGCCGACGCCGGCCTCCTCGACCGCCTCGACGAGGATCGGCTCCAGCAGGTGCTGCGGCAGGTTGCACATCCGGGCCGGGCTGGCCGCCCGGTAGTCGCCGATCCGGTCCGGCCCGTTGCCGTAGGCGTCGAGGCGGGCGACCTCGGTGCCGGTGAAGGTGGACATGAACACGTGGTTGGCGAGGAGATCGGGCGGTGTGGCCCGTTCCATGACCCGGTCCTCGACGCCCAGGTCCCGGAAGATCTCGCCGGTGCGCTGGTTGAGCAGGTGGGCTCGGGGGGTGTGGGCGGTCCCCCGGTGTTTGTTGACGAGGAGGTGGCGGACGCCGTAGCGGGAGAGGGCGAGGGACGCGGCGAGGCCGGCCGGGCCGCCGCCCACGATCAGGACGGGCGTCCGGACGTCGGCGGCGTCCGCGCCGGAGCGGTCACAGGCCGGCATCCGCGCTCCCCCCGGCCTTGCGGGCGTACCCGGCGTAGATGACGGAGATGTCGGTGCTGGTGCCGAGCCGGAACTCGCGGCCGAGCTCGCCGTACGAGATGTGGCCGCGCGCCCGGCGGCGGAGCAGCCGCAGCACTTCCAGCCGGCCGCGGCTGGAGGAGAAGCCGACCTGGCCCTTGTTGCGCAGCCCGTGCCGGCCGAAGATCCGGTAGAGCTCGTCGGGTTTGATGAACTGCCGCCAGACGTGCAGGTCCTTCTCGGCCCAGCTGACGGCCGGCCAGTCCTGCGCCATCTTCACCATGACCAGCCAGGAGGCGAGGGTCCGGTTGATGGTGTCGTAGAGGTAGTGGCCGCCGGGCCGCAGCACCCGGGCGGCCTCGGAGACGGCCCGGTCGACGTCGGTGACGTGCTCCAGGGTGTCGCAGCAGTAGACGAGGTCGAAGCTGCCGTCGGGGAACGGGAGTTCCTCGGCGGTTCCCTGCCGGTAGGTGATGTCCAGGCCCTGCTGCTTGGCGTGGTCGGCGGCGGCGTCGAGGGACGGCCGGGACGGGTCGATGCCGGTGACGCGGCAGCCGGCCCGGGTGAACTCCTCGGCGAGCAGGCCGCCGCCGCAGCCGATGTCGAGGACTTGGAGGCCGTCGAGGTCCATGCGCAGCCGGCGGGTGAGGACGTCGTGGAAGTAGGCGAAGCGGGCGGGGGTGAACTCCTGGAGGGTGGCGAACGGGCGGTCGTCGCGCCACCAGGAGTCCGGCTGGTCGTAGACGGCGTTGTTGACCTTGGCGGGGGCGTCCTTCACGAAGGGTCCTTACGGTTCGGGGGTTCGGGGGTTCGGGCGGGTGGCGGCGGGTGCGGGCGGATGGCGGGTGGATGCAGGAATGGACGTGCGGGCGGACGCTGGTGCGGGTGCGGCTCAGGCGAGCTTGACGACCGGGCGGCGGACGTCCAGCCAGACGGCCAGGTCGAGGACCCGTTCGAAGGCGTCGCGCGCGTCGCGGCGGACGGCCTCCGGCGCTCCGTGGGCGGCCTCCCGGAGGGCGGCGCCGTCGAAGAAGCCGACGGCCTGGTGGTCGTCGGCCAGCAGCTCGGAGACCTGCGCCTGGAGGGCCGAGACGTAGCGGAGTTCCTGCGTACGGGGGTACAGGGCCTTGACGCGCTCGACGACGGAGCGCGGCAGGACGTCCTGGGTGGCGGCGCGGAGCAGGCTCTTCTCGCGGCCGTCGTGGGTCTTCATGGCCCACGGGGTGTTGTAGGCGTACTCGACGATCCGGTGGTCGCAGAAGGGGACGCGGACCTCCAGGCCGACGGCCATGCTCATGCGGTCCTTGCGGTCCAGGAGCATGGGCAGCAGGCTCGTGAGGTGCACGTGGCAGAACTCCCGCATGCGGCGCTCGTGTTCGCCCTCCCCCGGCACCTCGGGGATCGCCGCCACGGAGTCGGCGTACCGCTGGGCCCAGTAGCCGGGCACGTCCAGGGTGCGCAGGAGCAGCTCGGGGTCGATGAGCTTGGTGGGGTGGCCGGACGGGTCGAGGGAGGAGGCCGTGACCCAGGGGAACATGGCGCGTTCCTGGACGGCGGGGATGTGGAACCAGGGGTAGCCGCCGAAGACCTCGTCGGCGGACTCGCCGGAGAGGGCGACGGTGGAGTGCTCGCGGATCGCCTTGAACAGCAGGTAGAGGGAGTTGTCGGCCTCGCCGAAGCCGAACGGCAGGTCCCGGGCGGCGACGACGGCCCGGCGCACGGCGGGGTCGGCGAGCTGCTGGTGGTCGAGGCGGATGTCCTGGTGGACGGTGCCGACGTGCCGGACGACGTCCCGGGCGAAGGGGGCGTCCTGGGTGTCGTGGAGGTCGTCCGGGTTGAACCCGTCGCTCTGCACGAAGTCGACGGTGAAGGTGCGGGCCTGCTTGCCCTGGCCGGCGAGGTGCCGGCCGGCGAGGGCGGTGAGCGCGCTGGAGTCGAGGCCGCCGGAGAGCAGGACGCACTGCGGGACGTCGGCGACGAGCTGGCGGGCGACGGTGTCGTCCAGCAGTTCGCGGATCCGGCGGACGGTGGTCTCGGTGTCGTCCGGGTGCTCCTTCGCCTCCAGCGTCCAGTAGACGTGTTCCCGCACGCCGCCGCGGTCGACGGTGACGACCGTGCCGGGTCGCACCTCGCGCAGCTCCGCCCAGACCGACCGGCCGGGGGTCTTGACGAAGCCGAAGAGCTCACGGAAACCGTCGGTGTCGACGATGGGCTCGACGAGCGGGTGGGCGAGCACGGTCTTGGCCTCGGAGCCGAAGACCACGCCGTCCTCGGTGAGGTGGTAGTGGAGGGGCTTGATGCCGAGCCGGTCGCGGAGGAGGACGAGCCGTTCGGTGCGGCCGTCCCAGATGCCCAGGGCGTACATGCCGTTGAGCCGGTCGGCGAGGCCGGGCCCCCACTCCAGGTAGCCGCGGAGGACCACCTCGGTGTCGCTGACCGTGCGGAACTCGTGGCCGCGCCGCCGGAGTTCGGCGCGGAGC
Source organism: Streptomyces sp. URMC 126 (assembly GCF_051386555.1). Lineage (NCBI taxonomy): Bacteria > Bacillati > Actinomycetota > Actinomycetes > Kitasatosporales > Streptomycetaceae > Streptomyces > Streptomyces sp. URMC 126. The sequence goes on along the minus strand of NZ_JBPQTX010000234.1, from coordinate 1,741 downwards.
TCGGTGTAGTTGTACGCCTCGCCGCTGTAGGTGAGGACGACCGGGCCGTCGTCCGTCTCGGCGACCATGGGCTGGACGCCGCCCTCCAGGTCGATGACGGACAGCCGGCGGTGGCCGAGCGCGGCGTGCCGGGACAGCCAGCTGCCCTCGGCGTCGGGGCCGCGGCAGATCATCGTGTCGTTCATGGCCCGCAGTACGGGCCCTTCGCCTTCCAGGTCGCGCTGGAAGGAGATCCAGCCTGCGATACCGCACATGGTTGCCCAGCCCTCGTTTCCGGTCGTTCGGTGTCGTCGGTCGTGGTTCGTCGGGGTCGTCGGCCGCTGCCGTCGTTCGGTGTCGTCGGCCGCTGCCGTCGGCCGCTGCCGTCGGGTGGCGTCGTCGTTCGCCGTGGGTGCCGGAGCCCTCCCCGCGCCGGGGGGAGCTCCGGCGGGCGGCTCAGCGCCGCGTGATCATGTATGTGCGCAGCCCGTCGATGTGGGACCGGCCGGTCGGCGCGAAGAAGAACCGGTCGAGGGCGTGCCGTACCAGCGGCAGGCTCCACGGGGCGCGGAGTTCGGCGGCCCACCGCCAGCGCAGCCGGGAGCCGTGGGCGGTGGGTTCGACCACGTAGTCCTCGACCAGCCGCCGGAAGATCGGGCGGGAGGCCGCCGTCCCGGTGAACGTCTTCCGCTTGCCGTCGTCCCAGCGGTAGAAGCGCTCCTTGAGGACGAAGTTCCCGCTCATGTGGATCTCACGGGTGGTGCCGATGCCGAAGGGCCGTTCGGAGGTCCAGCGCAGCCGTTCCATGCCGCGGGTCCAGCTCGACGCCTCGTCACCGGTGAGCACCGCCCAGGTCTCCTCGGGCGGGAAGGGCAGCTCGACGGTGCGGGTGTGGCGCATGGGCGCCGAGGTGAGGAAGGCGTCCCCCGCCTCCAGGATGGGATACCAGCGGTGTGCCATGGCGGTCGCCCTCCGTTCAGCGCGCCGTGCGGGCGCGCCAGAGGCCGACGCAGCCGCGCACGACGAGGTCGTGGTCGGTGAAGTGCTCGGAGAGCTGGTCCCGCAGGTCCTCCAGGCTGTCTTCCTGGTTGTGGAAGACGCCCTTGGCGTTGAGCTTGTCCATCAGCGAGCGGCCGGCGCGGGTGACGGGGACGCCCCGGGAGAGGATCGTGCTGCCGAAGACGTACCCGCCGGGCTTCACGGCACGCCCGGCGTGGCGGAGGGCTATGCCCTTCTCGCGGATGCTGCCGGGGATGCAATGCAGCAGGAAGCTGAGGGCGACCGAGTCGTAGGAGGCGTCGGGCACGGGCAGCGGTTCGAGGGCGTTGCCCTGGACCTGGGTGACGCGGTAGCGCTTCAGGCGGCGGGCGGTGAAGGCGAGGGTGTTGGGGTTGAGGTCGACGAGGGTGATGTCGGGGTCGGGGGTGGGGAACGGGCAGTGGTCGAGCAGGTAGCCGGTGCCGACCCCGACCTCCAGGTGCTTGGCGCCGGCGCACGTCTCGTACATGCGGTGGAAGTTGCGCGGCGAGCAGCGCCAGAACAGGGGCGCGCTGCCGCGGAACACGACCAGGTCGTAGAAGGTGAGCGCGCGGCGGTGGTAGGCGGACTGGCCGTCGAGGACGTCCTGGTCCAGCGGTTCCGGCCGGCGGACCTGATCGATGCTCATGGGTGCGGTGTCCTTCGCTGTCGGTGGTGCGGGTGGGGTGGTTCGGGTGGTGGGGTGGTTGGAGTGGTCTGAGTGGCTTGGGGGCTGTCTCTTATA
>NZ_JBPQTX010000233.1:0-11270 GCF_051386555.1 Streptomyces sp. URMC 126 | reverse complement strand
GGCGCGGGGGGCGGGGCGGAGGACGGAAAGGTCCTGCACGTGGTCTCCGACGGCGGTCCGGCCGAGATCCGGACGACGCTGGACCCGCGGGCGCAGCGGGCCGCCGAGGCCGCCGTGGCCGCGCGGCCGGACGCGTCGGTGGTGGCCGTCCGGCCGAGCACCGGGGAGATCCTGGCCGTCGCGGACACCGGCGCGCGGCGGGCCGGCTTCAACGCGGCACTGCTGGGCCGGACCGCGCCCGGCTCCACCATGAAGATCGTCACCGCCGCGCTGCTGCTGGAGCGCGGCAGGGCGCGGCCCGACCAGCCGCTCCCCTGCCCCAAGTACGCGACGTACGGCAAGCGGTTCCACAACGTCGAGCGGAGCGAGAACCCCGGGGCCACGTTCGCCCAGGACTTCGCCGCCTCCTGCAACACCGCCTTCGTCTCGCTCGCCGGCCGCGTCGCCGACGGCGACCTCGCCACCGAGGCGCGTGACGTGTTCGGAATCGGGGGCGACGAGTGGCAGACGGGGGTGACCACCTTCGACGGCAAGGTGCCGCCCGACACCGGAGCGGGGAAGGCCGCGGCGATGATAGGCCAGGGCACGGTGCAGATGAACGCCCTGACCATGGCCTCCGTGGCGGCCACCGTCCGCGAGGGAGCCTTCCGCCAGCCGCACCTGGTCGACCCCCGGCGCTTCGGGCTGCAACCGGCCCGCGCCGCCCGCCCCTTGTCCCCGGAGGTGGCCCGCGAACTGCGCGGGATGATGCGGCTGACGGCGGTCTCCGGAACGGGACGGTCGGCGATGTCCGGGCTCGACGGGGTCATAGGCGCCAAGACGGGCTCCGCCGAGATCGACCGGCAGGAGTCGCCGAACGGCTGGTTCGCCGCCTACCGGAACGACATGGCCGCGGCGGCGTACGTCCCCCGGGGCGGGCACGGCGGCGATTCGGCGGGGCCGGTGGTGGCGGAGGTGCTGCGGGTGGGGTGAGAACGCGGGCCGGGGAGGCGGGCACGAGCCCCCGGCAACCCGGCAGGGCTCGTCCCGGACGGGGCCGCCGCTCCGACGCGGACCGGCGGGTAGCCGCTCCCCGGGCGGACGGCGAGTGGCCCGCCCTCCTCCCCCTCCCGGGAGCCGTGACGGAGGTGACAGCCGGAAGGGCAGGGTCGGCACTAGCGTCGCGGGCATGCGTACGCACGAATCCCCGCACGGATCCGCCTCGTGACCCCGCTGGTCGTCGCCGCCGTCCTGGCCGCGGCGGTCACCCACGCCGGCTGGAACGCCATCGCCCATGGCATCCGGGATCAGTTGACGGCCTTCACCCTGGTCGGGGCGGGCAACTGCCTCGGCGGGCTGGCGGTGTTGCCGTTCGCGGCGGCGCCGGATCCGGCCTCCTGGCCCTACCTGGCCGTCTCCGGCGTCCTCCACGTGCTCTACATGGCCCTGCTGATGCGCTCGTTCACCCTGGGCGACTTCGGCCAGGCGTACCCGATCGCCCGGGGCACCGCGCCCCTCGCGGTCACCGTGTTCGCGGCCGTGTTCGCCGGGGAGCTGCCCGGCGGTTGGCAGCTCGCCGGGGTCGCCGTCGCCTCCACCGGGCTGGTGGGCGTCGCCCTCTGGGGCATCAGGGGCTCGGGCGCTCCGCCGCGGTGGCCGGCGATCGGCGCGGCCGCCGCCACCGGCCTCGCCATCGCCGGGTACACGGTCGTCGACGGCCTGGGCGTGCGCGCGTCCGGCTCCTCGCTGGGCTTCACCGCCTGGCTGATGGTGCTGGAGGGCCTGCCGGTCCCGCTGTACGCCCTGGCGGTCCGCCGCCGGGCGGTCCTCGCGGCGGCCCGCCCGTACGCCGTGCGCGGTCTGCTCGGCGGTCTGATGTCGATGCTCGCCTACGGGCTGGTGCTCTGGGCCCAGACCCGAGGGCGGATGGCGCCGATCGCCGCGCTCCGGGAATCGTCGATCATCGTCGGCGCGGCGCTCGGCACGCTGCTGTTCAAGGAGCGCTTCGGGGCGCCGCGGATCGCGGCGGCTGTGTTGCTGGTGGCGGGGATAGGCCTGATGCTGCACGCCGGCTGAGGCCGGCGTTCGCGGGGGGGGGTGCCCCGGTCCCGCCCTTTCGCCGTTTCCCGGAGCTGCGCCCCGGCCCCCCGAAACCGCGCTCCGCGCGGTTGTCCTCAAACGCCGGACGGGCTGAACCGTGCCCGAGCGCCCACTCCAGCCCGTCCGGCGTTTGAGGACAAAGCGGCGAAGCCGCTTTTCAGGGGGGCTGGGGGCTCGCCCCCAGGAAACGGGGAAAGGGCGGGACCGGGGCGCCTCCCCCCTCACCTCCCCCGAAGCGCCTCCCGCAAGCCGACGTTGGCGATCAGGATTCCGCCGTCGACAGGAAGCGTGACGCCGGTGATCCACGACGCGTCGCGGGAGGCGAGGAAGGCGACCGCGGCGGCGATGTCCTCGGGCCGCCCCACCCGCCCCAGCGGATAATGGTCGGCGGCCCGCCGCAGCGCGTCCTCACGGCCGTCCCAGTTGGGGGTGTGGACGGTCCCCGGGGCGATGAGGTTGACGCGGACGCCGCGCGGCGCGGCCTCGCCGGCGAGGGTGCGGGTGAGGCTCGCCAGGCCCGCCTTGGCCGCGCTGTAGGCGTGGTTGCCGTAGTCCTGCTCGCCGTTGACGGAACCGATGTTGACGATCGCGCCCCGCCCTCCGGCGGCGGCCAGGTGCGGCAGGGCCGCGCGGGCGCAGCGGAAGGCGCCGCCGAGCGTGACGTCGAGGTCGCGGTGCCAGAGCTCGTCGGAATGGTCCTCGAAGCGCTCGGGGTCGCGGCCGCAGGAGAGGGCGTTGTTGACGAGGACGTCGAGGCCGCCGAAGCGGTCCACCGCGTGGGCGACGGCCGCCTCCACGGCCTCCCGGTCGGTGACGTCGCAGACGTGGGCCTCGGCCGTGAGGCCGGCTTCCCGGATGGCGTGGGCGGTTCCCTCCGCGCGGTCCCCGTCCGCGTCCGTGACGAGGACGCGGGCGCCTTCGCCGGCGAGCCGCAGGGCGGTGGCGGCGCCGATGCCCCGCCCGGCGCCCGTGATCAGGACGGCCCAGCCGTCGAACCGTCGCGTCATGGGAGCTCCTCTCGCCGGGGTCGTCCCGGACGTCACTCCCGCACCACCGGTCGCCCGCCCGGGGCCTGTCCCCTACCCCGCCAGGGCGCGGGCAACCGCCCGGACCAGGGCCTGCGCACGCGGGTCGGCCGTCACGTTCTTCTGCATGCCGTTGGTGACGTAGCCGAAGGAGATGCCGGACTCGGGGTCGGCGAAGGCCAGGGAGCCGCCGCGGCCGGGGTGGCCGAAGGAGCCCGCGGCGAGCAGCGGCGAGGCGGGCCCGTGCAGCATGTAGCCCAGGCCGAAGCGGGTGTTGGCTATGAGGACGCGGTCGGGCCCGGCGGACTCCTCGCTGCGGGCCAGGGTGAGCGTGGCCGGCGCGAACAGTCTGCGCCGCTTGCCTTCCGCGTCCTCGACGTCGCCGATGAGCGCCGCGTAGAACCGCGACAGCGCCTCCGCCGTGGCGACGCCCGCCGAAGCGGGGAGCACGGCGGCCCGGTAGGCCGGGTCGTTCTCGTCGGGCAGCGGGTCGATGGCCGCGAAGGCGCGCCGGGTGAGCGACGCGGGGTCGCCGTACGCGTCGGAGACGGCCCGCTTGGGGCGGACGCGCAGGCCCGGCGTGCCGCCGGCGGCGGGCGGCTCGACGTCGCCGATGCGCCCCGCGCGGTGCTGTTCCGCCTCCGGCAGGCCGAGCCAGAGGTCCAGTCCCAGGGGCGCGGCGATCTCGTCGGCGATCCACGCGCCGATGTCGCGCCCGGCGACGCGCCGGACGAGTTCGCCGACGGTCCAGCTGTAGGTCTGGGCGTGGTAGCCGTGGTCGGTGCCCGGCTCCCAGGCGGGGGCCTGCGCGGCGACCGCGCGCGGGCCGCTGACGCCGTCGCGGGCCTGCTCGGGCGTGAGCGGGGTGTCCAGGACGGGCACGCCCGCGCGGTGCGCGAGCAGGTGCCGGACGAGGACGCGTTCCTTGCCGGCCGCCTTGAACTCGGGCCAGTAGGTGCCCACGGGCGCGTCGAGGTCCACCTGTCCCCGCTGGTGCAGCAGCAACGGCACGGCCGCGGCGACGCCCTTGGTGGCGGAGCGCACGATCTGCGCGGTGCCCGGCGTCCACGGCGGGCCGCCGTCGACGTCCCGGGTGCCGCCCCACAGGTCGACGACCTTCCGGCCGCCCTGGTGGACGACCACGGCGGCGCCGCGCTCGCCCCGGCGCGCGAAGTTGTCGGCGAAGGCGTCCCGGACCGGTTCGAAACCGTCCGCCACCGTTCCCTGGACGTCCGTCACTGCTGTCCTGCTCCCACTGGCCCCACCGGCCCGATCGCCGTACATGTCCTTCCCATGGTGCATCGCGACCGGCGTCCCCCGGTGAGCGGGTCACCCTCCGCCGGCGCGCGGGCGGCCGGGCGTCCCCGCTTCCCGGCGGCTTCCTGACGCCTTGCCGGGCCGGCCACGGCCATCCCCGGTTGTGACCGGGATCACGACGGAGAGCGGTGCGGGGCGGTCCGCGCCCCGGGGAAGTCGCGGCCCCGGCGCGGACCGGGCGCGGCTCCCGCCGGGCGTCACGTCCCCGGCCGGACCGGGACCGCCCCCGGGTCGAAGCCGAAGGGGAGTTCCAGCCGGTGCGCCCGCAGCAGTTCCGCGTCGCCGAGCAGCGTCCGCGTCGGCCCGTCGGCGGTGATCCTCCCGTCGCCGAGGACGACGGACCGCTCGCAGAGCTCCAGGGCGTAGGGGAGGTCGTGGGTCACCATCAGCACGGTGACGTCCAGGCTCCGCACGAGCTCGGCGAGTTCGCGGCGGGAGGCGGGGTCGAGGTTGGAGGAGGGCTCGTCGAGCACCAGGATCTCGGGTTCCATGGCCAGGACGGTGGCGACCGCGACGCGCCGCCGCTGTCCGAAGGACAGGTGGTGCGGGGGCCGGTCGGCGAAGTCCGCCATGCCGACCCGGTCCAGGGCGCGGTCGACGCGGGCGGCGAGCGCGGCGCCGCGCGCCCCGGCCGTGGCCGGGCCGAACGCGACGTCCTCCCGGACGGTGGGCATGAACAGCTGGTCGTCCGGGTCCTGGAAGACGATGCCGACCCGTCGCCGGATCTCGGCGAGGTGCGGGGCCGCCACCGGCAGCCCGGCCACCCGCACGGTCCCGGCGCCGCCGCCGAGGATGCCGTTGAGGTGGAGGACGAGGGTGGTCTTGCCGGCCCCGTTGGGCCCGAGCAGGGCCACCCGCTCGCCCTGACGGATCGTCAGATCGACGCCGTGGAGCGCCGGATGGCCGTCGGGGTAGGCGAAGGCCAGCCCGGATACCTCCAGCGAGGGCGGGACCGTCCCGGTGTCCGTCACAGCGGCATCCCTTCCGTCGTCAGGCGGACCGCCAGCGCGGCCAGCGGCAGCGCCGCGGCGCCCGCCCACTGGGCGGGACGCGCGCCGCCCGCGCCCTTCGCGCCGCCCGGGCCGAGCGCGCCGATGTCCGGCATCGTGCCCGCGTAGCCGCGGCTGACCATCGCGCGGTGGACGCGTTCGCCGCGTTCGTAGGCGCGGATGAACAGCGCTCCGGCGGACACGGCCAGCACGCGCCAGTGGCGTACGCCCCGCGCGGTGTGGCCCCGGGACTCCCGGGCGACGCGCATGCGCCGCATCTCGTCGGCGACCACGTCCGCGTAACGGATCATGAACGCGGCGATCTGCACCAGCGGCGCCGGCACCCGCAGCCGCCGCAGGCCCAGCAGCAGGTCCCGCAGGTCGGTGGTCGAGGCCAGCAGGACGGACGCGGCGACGCCCAGGGTGCCCTTGGCCAGCAGCGTCCCCGCGTCCCACAGCCCGGACTCGCTCAGCGGCAGCCCGAGGACGTCCACCCGCGGCCCGCGCGCCACGAACGGCAGCAGCAGCGCGAACGCCACGAACGGCAGCTCGACCGTCAGCCCGCGCAGCACGGCCCCGGCGGGCAGCCGGGCGGCCGCCGTGACGGCCGCGAGCAGCACCGCGTGGCACGCGAACGCCCACGGCGGGGTGGCCGGCGTGGCGGCCACGACGAGCATGAAGCCGCACGCCGAGACGATCTTGCACTGGGCGGGCAGCGTGTGGACCGGCGAGCCGCCCGGCCGGTACAGCGATCCGCGGACGGCCGCCGCGTGCCCGGCCCCCATCTCAGACGGCCTCGGTGCGCCGGGCCTCCTCCACCCGTGGCACCGGCGGGCGGGCCCTGCGCCGGCGCAGCACCACCAGGGCGCCCGTGCCGGCCGCCAGGGTGACGCCGACGCCGATGACCCCGGCGAGGGCGCCGGACGCGCGGGCGTCGTCGACGTCCTTCACCCGGTAGTCGGCCAGCGGCGAGTCCTCCGCGGCGTGGGCCCGCTCCTCGCGGTCGAGGCCCTTGTCCCGGGCCACCTTCTCCAGGCCGTCGGGCGTGCTCGCCGCGTAGTAGCTGACGAAGCCGGCCAGTACGACGGTGACGGCCATGACGGCGGCGGCGAAGCGGCACCGCGGGCGGGGGGCGCGGGCCGGAGCGGCCGGGGCGCGGGTCACGGCACGGGCGCCGTGGACGAGGTCGGGGCGGACGGCCATGACCGCGCCCACCGTCATCGCCGTGATCACCGCCTCGCCCACGCCGATCAGGGCGTGCACGCCCGTCATCGCCGCGAACACCGTGCCCACCGGCACGTCGGTGGTCCCGCCGAGGGCGTAGAAGAGGGTGAACGCGCAGGCCGCGGCCGGGACGGAGACCAGCGCCGCGCCGAACGACGCGAACGTCACCGCGCGCGGCCCGCGCGGCAGCACCGCCAGCAGCCCGCGGAACACCGCGTAGCCGACGAGCGTGGTGACCACCGCCATGTCGGTGATGTTGACGCCGAGCGCGGTGAGGCCGCCGTCCGCGAAGAGGAACGCCTGGGCCGTCAGCACCACCGTTATGCAGAGCAGTCCGGTCCACGGGCCGGCGAGCACGGCGGCGAGGGCACCGCCCAGCAGGTGCCCGCTGGTGCCCGCGGCGACCGGGAAGTTCAGCATCTGCACGGCGAACACGAACGCCGCGACCAGCCCGGCGAGGGGCGCGGCGCTCGCGGCCGGCTCCCGCCGGGCGCCGCGCAGGGCGAGCGTTACGGCGGCGAGGGCGGTGGCTCCGGCGGCGAGGGAGACGGGTGGGTCGATGAATCCGTCGGGTACGTGCATGGGGCGCCCACTTTCGGTCCGTGCCGATCGTGCAGGAGTGAACCGCTCGCATGATGGGCGCGCTGCGAAGCTCTCGCAAGAGCGTGCGCCGCGCGCCTGCGCGCCCCCTGCGGGGAGTTGTGCCCCAGTCCCACCCCTTCGCCGCTTCCCGGGGCCGCGCCCCGGACCCCCCTCGTCGCGGCTCCGCCGCTCGCCCTCGAACGCCGGCCGGGCTGGAGGGTGCGGGCGGGCGCCCCTTCGGCCCGTTGGGGCTCCTCCGCGGAGGGATCCCCCTTAAAGCGCCGCCCGGCTCCCCGTGCTCACCGCCCGCGTGGCCGTGGCCCCCAGCCGCGCGTCCTCCGCGACCTGGGCCGCGGTGAGCACGTACCCCGTCTCCGCGTTCGCCGTCGACCGCGCGAAAACCACCCCGTACACCTTCCCCGAAGGGGTGAGCAGCGGCCCGCCCGAGTTGCCGGGGCGGACGGTCGAGCGCACCGAGTACACCTGCCGGGTGGCGAGCCCGTCGCCGTAGATGTCCTGGCCCTTGGCGCGGAGTTCGTTGGCGACGGTCGCGGCGCGCAGGTCGAGGCCGCCGTTCTCCGGGAAGCCGGCGACGACCGCGGCGTCGCCCCGCTTGGCGGTCTTGTCGAAGGGCAGCACGGGCGCGTCCAGGCCGGGTACGTCGAGGACGGCCACGTCGGTCTCGGGGTCGAAGAGGACGACCTTGGCGCGGTGCGGCCGTCCGACGCCGCCGACACGGACGGTCGGGTCGGTCACGCCGGCGACGACGTGCGCGTTGGTCATCACGTGCCGGGGCGCGTAGACGAATCCGCTGCCCTCCTGGCCGCGCCGGCCGCCGTCGACGTCGGCTATGCCCTCGACCTTGACGACGGACGTCCGGGCGGCCCGGTTGGCGGCGACGGTGACGGCGTCGCCGGACGGCTTGGCGACGCTGGTGGCGGGCTCGTTCTCGAACGGGTTGAAGACCTGGGGGAACCCGGCGCCGGTGAGGGCGTCGGTGGTCCGGCTGAACCAGGTCGGGGCCTGTTCCGGCATCGCGTCCTGGACCGCGCCGAGCACCCGCGAGTCGCGTATCTGCCCGGTGAGCAGGGTGGAGTTCGCCGAGACGAGGACACTGGCGGCGACCCAGGACACCAGCAGGACGGCCAGCGAGTTGACGACCGCGCCGCCGGCGCCGTCCACCCCACGCACGGGCGCCCAGGTCAGCCGCCTCCGCAGGCTCCAGGCGAGCCGCCCGGCCAGGGCGTGCCCGAGCACGGCCGGGACGAGGACGACGAGGACCGCCACCACGGCGGCCGACGACGAGCCGGGTTCGAAATGGCCGACGACGGACGGCAGCACCCAGACGCCGAGGACGGCGCCGCCCAGGAAGCCGGCGAGCAGGACGGCGCTGGCGACGAGACCGCGCCGGAAACCGGAGACGGCGTAGCCGAGGACGACCAGGAGCAGAAGCACATCGAGCAGGTTCACCAGTGGAGCCCTTTCCCTTCACCCGCGCCCCCGACCGCGGCCACGGTCGCATGCCCCCGTGGACTAGGGAAAACGCGCGTTCCCGTACGGACGGTTCCCCGGCGTGGGCTTCGCCACGTCGGGGAACCGTTCTCCGCGACGGGAACGGGCCCGTCCCCCCGCCGTGGCGGAAGGACGGGCCCGAGGCGCGTCAGGCGAGCGTCAGACGCGGGTCAGCCGGGGGTCGGCGTCCGGGTCGGGGTCGCCGGCCTTGTCGGCGGGCGCGGACTCCGAGGCCAGCTGCTTCCGCAGCCCCTCGCCCTCCACGTCCACGTTCGGCAGCGCCTTGTCCAGCCAGCGCGGCAGCCACCAGGCGGCCTTGCCGAGCAGTGCGAGGACCGCCGGGACGATGGCCATGCGGACGATGAACGCGTCGAAGAACACGGCGATGGCGAGGCCGAAGCCGATCATCTTGATCATCGACTCGGAGGAGCCGATGAACCCGGCGAAGACGCTGATCATGATGACCGCGGCGGCCGTGACCACCCGCGCGCCGTGCCGGAAGCCGGTCACCACGGCCTCGCCCGGGCTCTCGCCGTGGACGAACGCCTCGCGCATCCGGGTCACGAGGAAGACCTCGTAGTCCATGGCCAGGCCGAAGACCACGCCGACCATGAAGATCGGCATCATGCTCATGATCGGGCCGGTCTCCTCGACGCCGAAGAGCCCGCTCAGCCAGCCCCACTGGAAGACGGCCACGACCGCGCCGAGCGCCGCCACCACGGAGAGCAGGAAGCCCAGGGCCGCCTTGAGCGGTACGAGCACCGACCGGAAGACGACGATCAGCAGCAGGAAGGCGAGGCCGACGACCAGCGCCAGGTAGGGCAGGAGCGCGTCGTTCAGCTTCTGCGAGACGTCGATGTTCATCGCCGTCGTACCGGTGACCAGCACGGTCGCGCCGGTCTCCGCCTTCAGCTCCGCGCGCTTGTCGCGGATGGCGTGGACCAGGTCCTCGGTCTTCTCGCTGCTCGGCTTGGACTTGGGGACGACGTTGAAGACGGCCGTGTCGCCGGCCTTGTCGGGCATCGGCGGGGTGACCGCGGCCACGTCCTCCATGCCGCCGATCGTCCGGGCCACCGTCTGCGCGGCCTTGGGGTTCTTCCCGTCCACCACGACCATCAGCGGACCGTTGTAGCCGGGGCCGAAGCCCTCGGCGATCATGTCGTACGCCTTGCGCTGCGTGGTCTTCACCGGCTGCGAGCTGTCGTCCGGCAGGCCGAGCTGGAGGGACGCGGCGGGCGCGGCGAGCGCGCCGAGGCCGACGATGCCGGCCACCAGCACCCACACCGGGCGGCGCAGCACGAAGCGGGCCCAGCGGGTGCCCATGTTGGGCTTCTCCGCCACCGGGTCACCGGCCCCGCCCTCGCCGGCCCCGCCGCCCTTGTGGGCCTTGCGGACCTTGCGGGCCAGCACCCGGCGGCCCGCGAAGCCGAGCAGCGCGGGGATGAGGGTGAGGGCGATGAGGACCGCGATGACCACGGTGCCGGCGGCGGCCATGCCCATCTTGGTCAGCATCGGAATGTTGACCACCGCCAGGCCGACCAGGGCGATGACGACGGTGAGTCCCGCGAAGACGACGGCGGAGCCGGCGGTTCCGACCGCCCGTCCGGCGGCCTCCTCGCGATCGCGCCCCTCGGCGAGTTCGGCCCGGTAGCGGGAGACGATGAACAGCGCGTAGTCGATGCCGACCGCGAGGCCGATCATCATGGCGAGCGTCGAGGTGTTGCCGGACAGGCCCAGCGTGGACGCGAGCGCGGTGATCGACGAGATGCCGATGCCGACGCCGATGATCGCCGTCAGCAGCGGCAGCCCCGCCGCCACCAGCGAACCGAACGTGATCACCAGGACGACCGCGGAGACGATGATGCCGATGATCTCCGTGGAGCCGGTCTCCGGCATCTTCTGGAGGGCGCTGCCCGCCATCTCCACGGTCAGCCCGCTGTCCTGGCCGTGCTTCCGCGCGTCCTCAAGGGTGTCGCGCGAGGCGTCGGTGACCTCGTTCGACGCGACCTTGTAGGTGACGAGCGCGTACGCCGTCGACCCGTCCTTGCTGACGGTGTGCGCCTGGAACGGGCTGGGCGCCGACGCGACCTGGGATCCGGTCAGCTCGCCGACGACCTTCTCGACGGCGGCCTTGTTCTTCGGCTCGGTGATCTTCTGGCCGTCGGGGGCGCGGAAGACGACGCGCGCGGAGGCGGCGTCGGCCTTCTGGCCGGGGTAGCGCTCGGCCAGCAGGTCGAAGGCGCTCTGCGCCTCCGTGCCGGGTATGGAGAAGCTGTCGTCGGTGGACTTGGACGCGGTGGCGGCCCCGGCGCCGGCGAGGCCCAGGAGCAGCACCCATATGAGGGCGACGTACCAGCGGCGCCGGAAGGCGAGCCGGCCGAGTTTGTAGAGGAAAGTGGCCACGAGGAGATGGACTCCCGTCGGGTCGGAGAACGAGCAACTGGCAGTGGGGAACCAGCCCGACGACGAGAGCGGCGCGTCAGGTGGATCGGTGGGGAGGTATGGGGTTGTCGCGGTGGGGACCGCGGCGTGTGTGGGGGCT
>NZ_JBPQTX010000232.1:0-11385 GCF_051386555.1 Streptomyces sp. URMC 126 | reverse complement strand
GGGGCGGGCCTTCCGGGGGCGGGGACCGCCCCCGGTGAGGTCACGGGAGCAGGTCGTCTACTTGCGCTTCTCCTTCACGGTACCTGCGCGCGATCTCTGCGCCGCAATCGTCCGCCGTCCGCTGGAGCTGCCGGCGCCGCTCGGAGACGTGCCGCTCGTAGGCCGCGAGCCGGGCCAGGCCCGCGCGCAGCTCGGCGTCCGTACGGGCGCCGAGGTCCGACAGGCCGACCTCGCCCAGCATGTCCTCGGCCAGCCGCCGGTACTCCTCGGCGTGCGGCGTCCCCAGCGTCACGTGGCGGGCGGAGGAGCGGTGGGCCGACGGGTCGTCCGTGAGGATCTCCGACAGCCGGTCGACCAGCAGCCGGCGGTCGCCTGCGGGGGTGCCCGGCGCCGTCCGGCGCTCCAGCTCGGCCCGGAGGATGTCGATCCGGCCCTGGAGCAGCCGCCGTACGTAGCTGAGGTCGGCCTCTTCCCGCCGGGCCTCCTTGCGCACCGCCCGCAGCTCGGGGAGGCGCAGCTCGCCGAGCTGCCGCACGGGGACGTCCGCGAGCCGTCCGGAACGCTGGCTCGGCGGCCTCGCGTGCAGACTGTCCACGGCGTCCCCGGCTTCCGATGCCTTCGCCTTGAGCGCTTCGAGCGTTTTCTCGGGCGTGGTGTCAGGCGTCTTGTCGAGCGTCTTGAGGTGGTCCTCGATCGGTGTGGTCATGCGGCTCCGTCCCCTCGCGCCGGGTGCGTACGGAACGCTGTGCCCGCATATCGCACCGCCTGCACGCATCGTGCCACTGTGCCCCGCCCGACCGCAGGCCGTCTCCACCCATACGGCCCTGAACGGAGGCCGGGCATCATGGGAGCCATGCGAGCCGTGGTGCAGAGGGTGAACGGGGCGTCCGTCGTCGTGGACGGCCGGACGGTCGGCGAGATCGTCGGCGAGGGGCTGTGCGTGCTGGTCGGAGTGACCCACGACGACACTCCCGAGAAGGCGGCACAGCTCGCCCGCAAGCTGTGGTCCGTCCGGATCCTGGCCGACGAGAAGTCCTGTTCCGACGTGGGCGCGCCGCTGCTCGTGATCTCCCAGTTCACGCTTTACGGTGACGCGCGCAAGGGGCGGCGGCCCACGTGGAACGCGGCCGCTCCGGGCCGCGTGGCCGAGCCTTTGGTGGACGAGGTCGTGGCGCGGCTGCGGGAGTTGGGGGCCCGGGTGGAGACGGGCGTGTTCGGAGCCGACATGAAGGTGTCGTTGACGAACGACGGGCCGTTCACGGTGCTGTTGGAGGTGTGAGGGGGAGGGGCCCCGACCCCGCCGGGCCGGGCGCCCCATTCAGCCTGTCCGGCGTTTGAGGGCAACCGCGCGGAGCGCGGTTTCAGGGGGTGCGGGGGCTCGCCCCCCCGAGAAACGGTGAAAGGGCGGGACCGGGGCACCCCCCCCTACGGCTCGACCACGACCTCCTGCGCCGCCGCCGTCCCCTCTCCCACGATCAGCGCCGCGTCCACGGGAACATTCCGCTTCACGAGCGCCAGCGCGATCGGCCCCAGCTCGTGATGGCGCACGGCAGTCGTCACGAACCCGAGCTGCCGCCCGTCGGGCCCGTCCGAGGCGAGCCGCACCGGGGCACCGTGCCCCGGCAGGTGCACCTCGCTCCCGTCCAGGTGGAGGAAGACGAGCCGACGCGGCGGCTTGCCCAGGTTCTGGACGCGAGCGACGGTCTCCTGGCCCCGGTAGCACCCCTTCTGGAGATGCACGGCGGTGCCGATGAGTCCGAGCTCATGCGGGATCGTCCGGTGGTCCGTCTCCAGCCCCAGCCGCGGCCGGTGCGCCTCGACGCGCAGGGCCTCCAGGGCGAGGACGCCCGCCGCCGGCCCGTGGCCGGCCGCGAACTCCTCCAGCCGCTCGCGCGGCAGGAACAGGTCGCGCCCGTGCGGGGTCTCGCGGACGACGACGCCGTCGGGGACCTCGGCGATCGAGCCGGCGGGCAGGTGGACGACGGCGATCTCGTCGGTGCGGTCGGCGACCTCGACCCGGTAGAAGAACTTCATGCTCTCCAGGTAGGCGATCAGCGCCTCCTGGGTGCCGGGTTCCACGTGCGCCCAGACGGTCGTGCCGTCGTCGACGAGGGAGAGGGCGTGCTCGATGTGGCCGTTCGCGGTGAGGACCAGCGCCTCGGTGGCCTGCCCGGGCGGCAGCTCGCTGACGTGCTGGGTGAGCAGCAGGTGCAGCCAGCCGAGCCGGTCGTCGCCGGAGACCGTGACCACGCCGCGGTGGGAGAGGTCGACGAAGCCGGACCCGTCGGCGAGCGCGCGCTGCTCGCGGAACGGGTCGCCGTAGTGCGCGGCGACGCCTTCGTCCGGGCCCTCGGCGGGGACGGCGCCGGGCAGCGACAGCAGAGGGCTCTTGGATTGACGCAGCATGCGCCCAGCCTACGACTCGCGCGGCGGGGCCGGATGCCCCGTACGGCCCGGCCTACGACCCGGCCGGGGTCTTCCCCGCGGCGGCCTTCCCGGACGAGCAGGAGCCGCACCGGCCGAAGATCGCGAAATGCTTCATGTCGGTGTCGAAACCGAACTCCGCTCGCAGCTTCTCGGTGAAGCCGGCGGCCACCGACAGGTCCGCCTCGATCACCCCGGTGCAGTCCCGGCAGACCAGGTGTATGTGGTCGTGCCGGTCCGCGAGATGGTACGTGGGGGCGCCGTGGCCGAGGTGGGCGTGGCTGACCAGGCCGAGCTCCTCCAGGAGCTCCAGCGTCCGGTAGACGGTGGAGATGTTGACGCCGCCGGCCGTCTTGCGGACCTCGGTGAGGATGTCGTCCGGCGTCGCGTGCTCCAGCCGGTCGACCGCCTCCAGCACCAGCTGGCGCTGCGGCGTCAGCCGGTAGCCGCGCTTACGGAGATCGCTCTGCCAGTCGGTGTCCACCACCTCTCCAGTCTAGGCGGGGCCGGCCCTTCCCGGCCCCCCTCGGGCGGCTCCCGGGTCCCGGCCGCCTGCCCGGGGCTCCCCCGACCACCTTCGCGGATCCCCTTGGATCAGCTCTCGCGAATCTCCTTGGGTCAGCCCTCGCGGACCTCCTTGAGGTAGCGGGCCAGGGCCGCGATCGCCTCCGGGTTGCGCGGGCTCTCCACGAGGTCCACATAGTCCAGGACGAAGATCCGCTTGTTCTTCACGGCCGGGACGTCGGCCAGCGGCGGGTAGGAGAGCAGGAACTTCCGCTTCTCCTCGGCGCCGACGTCGCCGTAGTTGTTGATGACGATGACGTCGGGCCGCCGGTCCACCACCGTCTCCCAGCCGACCGTCGTCCAGGTGTCCTTCAGGTCGCTCATCACATGGTCGCCGCCGGCCTTGGTGATGATGTCGTGCGGCCCGGCGAAGGCGCCCGCCGTCACCGGCTTGTCGCGGCCGTCGTCGTAGAGGAAGACCTTGGGCCGCTTGCCGTCGGCGGGGATCGTGGCCTGGGCGTCGGCGACCTTCTTCTTGAACCCGGCGACGAGCTTCGCCGCCCGGTCCTCCACGTCGAAGATCTTCCCCAGGGTGGTGAGATCGGTGTAGAGCGCCTCCAGCGGCGGCATCACGCCCCGCTCCTTGCCGCTGCCGCTCCGGCAGGACTCGGTGAGCACGTACGAGCCGATGCCCAGCTTCTTCAGCGCGGCGGGCGTGAAGCCGTCGCCCTCGCCGAAGCCGTAGTTCCAGCCGGCGAAGACGAGGTCGGCCTTGGCGTCGAGGACCATCTCCTTGTTGATCTGCTTCGTGGACAGCCGCTTGACCTTGTCGTAGCCGTCCTTCCAGGGGACGTCTTCCGAGTGGCTCGTCTTGTAGGCGGGTGCCACGTAGCCGGCCATGTGGTCCTCTAGGCCGAGCGCGAACATGATCTCCGCGATGCCCACGTCGTTGGTCACCACCCGCCGCGGCGCCTTGTCGTACACCGTCTTCACCCCGCAGTTCTCGATGGTGACGGGGTAATGGCCGGACGCCGAGGACTTCTTCGCGTCGTCGGACTTCTCGTCGTCCACCTGGGCGCCGCAGCCCGCCAGGGCGAGGGCGGTGGCCAGACAGACGAGGGCACGGGCGGTGCGCATGACGGGGCTCCTGGGGAAGGGGGTCACCGGGGCAGGCGGTCGAAGAGGAGTTGCGGGACGCCGGACACCGGGTGGGGCACCCGGTGCGCCCGTACGCCGAAGACGTCGGCGAGGAGACCGGCGGTCAGCACCTCGTCCGGCGGTCCGGAGGCGACGAGCCGGCCGCCGTGGACGACGTACAGGACGTCGCAGTGGGTCGCGGCGAGGTTGAGGTCGTGCAGCGCGGCGAGCACGGTGAGACCGGACTCCCGTACCAGGGCGAGGACTTCGAGCTGCTGGCTGATGTCCAGGTGGTTGGTCGGCTCGTCCAGGACGAGCACCCTCGGCTGCTGGGCCAGGGCGCGCGCGATCAGCACGCGCTGCTTCTCGCCGCCGGAGAGGGTCAGGAAGCCGCGTTCCGCGAGGTGCCCGGCGCCGACCCGCTCCAGGGCCGCCGCGCAGACGTCGGTGTCCTCGCGGGAGGTGCGGCCGGCCGCCCGCTGGTGCGGCATACGGCCCATCGCGACGACTTCGGCGACCGTGAAGTCGAACTCGCCGCCCGACTCCTGCGGCAGCGCCGCCAGCCGCCGGGCGCCCTCGCGGGCGGTGAGCCCGTGCAGGTCGTCGCCGTCCAGCAGCACCCGGCCGTACGTCGGCCGCAGCGCCCGGTACACGCACCGCAGCAGCGTCGACTTCCCGCTGCCGTTGGGGCCGACGACGCCGACGAACTGGCCGCTCTCGGCCCGCAGTTCCACGTCCCGGACCAGCCGGGCGCCGGCCACCTCGACCGACAGGTCCTCGATGTCGACCCGCATCAGGCCCCTCCGAAGGTGTAGCCGCGCCGGCGCATCAGCAGGATGAAGCAGGGCACGCCGATCAGCGCGGTGATCACGCCGACG
Source organism: Streptomyces sp. URMC 126 (assembly GCF_051386555.1). Taxonomy (NCBI): domain Bacteria; kingdom Bacillati; phylum Actinomycetota; class Actinomycetes; order Kitasatosporales; family Streptomycetaceae; genus Streptomyces; species Streptomyces sp. URMC 126. Next base: position 6,442 of record NZ_JBPQTX010000232.1, on the reverse strand, counting down.
GGCAGTTCGACGGGCGCGAGCAGCAGCCGCGAGACGACGTCCACCCACACCAGCAGCACGGCGCCCAGCAGCGGCGCGACGGCGAGGACGCGGCGGTGGTCGGCGCCGACCAGCATCCGGGTGGCGTGCGGGACCATCAGCCCGACGAAGCCGATGGCGCCGCTGACGGCGACGACGGCACCGGTGACGGCCGCCACCACGACGAACAGCACCCGGCGCCGCCGCTCGGGGTCGACGCCGAGCGCGGACGACGTCTCGTCGCCCATGGCCAGGACGTTCAGGCCGCGCGCCGACCACAGCAGGTAGCCCAGGCCCAGCAGCACGGCACCGGCGGCGATCGGCACGGACTGCCAGCTCGCCCCGCCGAGGCTGCCGAGCAGCCACATCATCGCCGAGCGGGCGGCGTCGCCCCGGTCCGCGCTGAAGACCATCAGAGTGGTGATCGCGGAGAAGCCGTAGTACATCGCGGTCCCCACCAGCACCAGCCGCAGGGGGGTCAGCCCGTGCCCGGTACTGCGGGCCGCCGCGTAGACCAGGGCCATCGAGGCGAGCGCGGCGAGGAACGCCGCGCTGGACAGCGCCCATACGCCGAGCGAGCCGAGCACGCCGAAGAGGAGCACCGCGTTGGCGCCGACGGCGGCGCCGGAGGAGATGCCGAGCACGAACGGGTCGGCGAGGGCGTTGCGGACCAGCGCCTGGGTGGCCACGCCGACGGCGGCGAGACCGGCGCCGACCACGGCCGCCAGCAGGGCGCGCGGGAAGCGCAGCTCCCAGACGATGGTGTAGGCGGAGATCTCGTCCGCCCCGATCCGGCCGCCGGTCAGCCCGGCGCCCAGATAGCGCAGCACGCGCCCCCAGCCGATGCCGGAGGAGCCCAGGGCGACGCAGCAGAGGAGGGAGCCGAGGAGGGCCACGGTCAGCCCGGCGAGCAGGGGTGGCAGCGGGATCCGCCGTGCCGGTGCGGTGGTGCCGGGTGGGGCCTGGGCGGTGACGGCCAAGGGGACGCCTTCGGCTCGGGCCGTGGGCCCGGGCACGCGTGCCCGTAAGGAGCCCCGCCGCGCTGCGGGGGGCCTCCCCTCGCAGTCCACGGCGAGTTGTCAGGAGCTGACGCCGCCGCGGGTGATCGGGCTCGCGGAACGGGTGTTCCGCCTACCGTTGCGGGTCAGCGCCGGATTTCGACCGGACTTCCCCCGCGGGGCGCTTCGTGCGACTTGTACGACAGCCGGGGGTTACGGCTGCTCGGGGTTGTACGGGGTGCCGTCCGGGCGGAAGAAGGAGACGCCGTCCGGCAGGTCGTCCGGCAGGTTCCGCGCCCACTCCTCCAGAGCGGCCACGTCGGCGGTCTTCTTCAGCTGCGCGGACATGTACGGCCGCAGCGGCACCTCGGGGGTGGCCTTCTCGCCGACCCACATCAGGTCGCCCTTGACGTACCCGTAGAGGCGCTTGCCGCCCGAGTACGGGCCGGACGCGGCGGTCCGTGCGACCGCGTCCGTGACGATGTCGATCTGCGGCTTCTTGTCGGCGAGCTCGCCGTACCAGACCTCGACGACGCCCTGGTCGCGGATCATGACGACCTCGACCTTGCGGTCCTTGTCGATCCGCCAGTAGCCGCTCTCGGTCTCCAGCGGGCGGACCTTGTTCCCCTCGGCGTCGAGCACCCAGCTGTGCGAGACGTACTCCAGGAAGTCCCGGCCGTCGTGGGTGAAGGTGACTTCCTGCCCGAAGTTGCACTTCTCGGAGCCCGGGAAGTCGGCGACGCCCGCCCCCTCCCACTTGCCGAGGAGGAAGACGAGGGGCACGAGGTCCCGGTGGAGGTCGGAGGGAATCTCGATCATGGGATCAGCTCAGACGATCTGTAGGGGGCGAACAAGGAGGGGTCAGCGCTGGCCCTGGTACAGCTTCTTCCAGGTCAGCCCGGCGAACGCGAGAACGCCGACGGCGACCAGGACCAGCAGGGTGGTGAAGACTGCCTCAAGCACGAGCGCGCTCCTCGGTCGGAGTGAGGGGTTACGGACCTGCGACGAGTCTAGTCGGCCCGCTCCGGATCGGCGGTGTGAGGTGGGACGGGCCGCGGAGGGCCCCCGGTACGGGCGTCCGGCCTAGAGTGATCCCATGCGGAAGAAGCTCGTGATCAAGGTGACGGCGGGCGCGGACGCGCCCGAGCGGTGCTCGCAGGCGTTCACGGTGGCGGCCGTCGCCGTCGCGAGCGGCGTCGAGGTCTCGCTGTGGCTGACGGGGGAGTCGTCCTGGTTCGCCCTGCCGGGCCGGGCGGCGGAGTTCGAACTGCCGCACGCGGCGCCGCTGCCGGAGCTGATCGACGGCATCCGGGCGGGCGGCGGCATGATCACCGTCTGTACGCAGTGCGCGGCGCGGCGGGACATCGAGGAGAAGGACCTGATCGAGGGCGCGCGCATCGCGGGGGCCCAGGTCTTCGTCGGCGAGGCCATGGCGGACGGGGTGCAGGCGCTGGTCTACTGACCGCTCGCCTCAGCGGCCGCTCCAGGACCGATCTGGGGCCGCTCTGGGATCGCTCTACGGGCCGTCCCGCTGGTCGTCCCGCCCGCGCCGGTCGTCCAGCTCGTTCCACCAGCGGTCGGACTCGGGGTCGCCCGTCTCCTCGTCCCACCAGCGGTCGTCCGGACCCCGGCGGTTGGCCACGATGGCCGCCACCGGGGGGATCACCATCGCGAACAGGCACATGCCGATGGCGGCGGGCACGGACCACAGCCGGACGACGGCCCAGGCCAGGACGAACATCCCGACGCACGTGCCCATCATGGCGAAGTACAGGTGACGCCGCCGCGCGTACATGCTTCAACGGTACGGCGGGGCCCGGTCGCCGTACAGCGCGCCCGTGGCGCGCCGCGGAGGGCGCGCCGGAGGGCCGCACCCCGCCATCAGGGCGTCCAAACCCCGGGGTGCGGCCCTCCGGCCGGTCCGGCGCGCGAGGCGCCGTGCTCAGTGGGCGGCGTCCTTCAAGACGTGTGCCGCCTCATGCGGTGTACGCCGCCTTATACGGCGATCGCCACCTCCGCCAGCCCGCCCGGCTGGGCGACGACCGTACGGTCGGCGGTCGCGCCCGGGACGAGCGCGCGCACCGTCCAGGTGCCCTCGGCCGCGTAGAAGCGGAACTGCCCGGTCGCGGAGGTGGGGACCTCCGCGGTGAACTCGCCGCGGCTGTCCAGCAGGCGCACGTAACCGGCGACGGGCACCCCGTCACGGGTCACGGAACCCTGGATGGTGGTCTCGCCCTGCTTGGCCGTCGAGGCGTCGGGGCCGCCGGCCTTGGCTCCACACATGCTGCGTACCTTTCCTCGTTCGTGCTGTCGTCGGACGGTCAGTTGGCGCCGAGCTCGATCGGCACGCCGACGAGGGAGCCGTACTCGGTCCAGGAGCCGTCGTAGTTGCGGACGTTGGTCTGCCCGAGCAGCTCGTGCAGGACGAACCAGGTGTGCGCCGACCGCTCGCCGATCCGGCAGTACGCGATGGTGTCCTTCGTCAGGTCCACGCCCGCGCCCTCGTAGACGGCGCGGAGTTCGTCGTCCGACTTGAACGTGCCGTCGTCGTTGGCCGCCTTGGACCAGGGGATGTTGCGCGCCGACGGGACGTGGCCGGGCCGCTGCGACTGCTCCTGCGGGAGGTGGGCGGGGGCGAGCAGCTTGCCGCTGAACTCGTCGGGCGACCGGACGTCGACCAGGTTCAGGCTGCCGATCGCGGCCACCACGTCGTCCCGGAAGGCGCGGATCGAGGTGTCCTGCGGCTTGGCCTTGTACTCGGTGCGCGGGCGCCGCGGGACCTCGGCGACCAGGTCGCGCGAGTCCAGCTCCCACTTCTTGCGGCCGCCGTCGAGGAGGCGGACGTCCTCGTGGCCGTAGAGCTTGAAGTACCAGTAGGCGTAGGCGGCGAACCAGTTGTTGTTGCCGCCGTAGAGGACGACCGTGTCGTCGTTGGCGATGCCCTTCTCGGACAGCAGCTTCTCGAAACCCGCCTGGTCGACGAAGTCGCGGCGGACGGGGTCCTGGAGGTCCGTCCGCCAGTCGATCCGGATGGCGGACTTGATGTGGTTCTTGTCGTAGGCCGAGGTGTCCTCGTCGACCTCGACGATGACGGTCTTGGGGTCGCCTGCGTCGATGCGGGCCTGGACCCAGTCGGCGTCCACCAGGACGTCACTGCGGCTCATGCTGTTCTCCTCCGGGGCAGTTGCTGAGGTACGCCAAGGGCGCGCCGGGCGCCGGCGCATGGCGGTGATGCGGGAGGGGGGCCGGAGCTGCCGGCCGAGGAGGGGACGGAGCCCCTGTCAGGCACGGCGACACAGCATGGCGGCCACGCGGCACAGGTCGACTGCCCGCCGCTTGGTGAGATCCGCCTGTCGCCTCATGGTGCGATCGTAGGGAGGGCGGGGGAGGGGTGTCACCGACGTGTCGGTATATGAGACGAATAGTCTCACCATGTGGGCAGGCAAGTGCCGGACCAGCTGTTTTTCCGGCCCGTCCGGCGTTTGAGGACAAGCGCGCGGAGCGCGGTTTTCGGGGGGTCCGGGGGTTTGCCCCGGGAGTCGGCGAAGGCGGGCAGTCCCTAGGCGCCGCGACGGGCGGGCCGTACCTGCCGTACCGCCTTGGGGACGGTGCGGGGCGCGCCTCACCCCGCCAGCCGCACGCCCGTCCCCCCGAGCGTGATCTCCACGCCCTTCTCGTTCGTCTCGACCTTCTCCAGCTTGATGCCCCGGGGCAGCCCGGTGATCTCCCGCTCGAAGTCCGTCTTCTTGCGGATCAGCCCCTCCAGCCCCGGCAGATCCGACGGCACCTTCTCCGCGTGCACCCGCACCCGCGTGTCGCCGACCAGGCTCACCGTCGAGACCACGCTCCGCTTCACCACGCCCATCGGCAGCGGGATGCTTCCGGTCACCTTCACCCGGCTGGTGCCGGACGCGTCCTTGCCGCCGTAGCCGACGGTGATCCCCTGACCGGCGATGCGGCTCAGGTCCTCGTACGAGATGTGGGCGGTGCCGGAGGCCCGGTCGGCGACGGCGGAGCTGAAACTGCTGTCAATGCGCACGCCGTGCAGGGTCGCGTCGAAGTCGCTCACCCGGATCGACTTGTCGCCCGTGCCGGCCGTCACGCCGCCGTCGAGCGAGACCTCGACCTCGTCCAGCTTGGAGTCCGCGACCTGGGTCAGGAACGGGAAGCCCTTGATGGAGACGTCGGGCTTGCCCGACATGTTCTGGCTGCTCCGTATCTTGTCCGCCGCCTCGTCCTCCACGTACCAGACCGCCACACGGTCGGCGGCGACGAAGAGGCCGCCCAGGATCACGACGACGATCAGCAGGGTGCGTATGGCGCGCATCGGGTGACGTTCTCCCAGGGTCGGTTCGGGCCTTGCCGTTCCGGCGAGCCTACCCAGCCGGTCGCCGGGGTCACGTGGTCCCGACGACCATGAAGACGGCGAAGGGCCGCCCCCGGTTTCCCGGGGACGGCCCACGTGACGGGGCACACGGCCCGCCTGTCGCCGTACGGCGTCAGAAGAGCGCCCGCCCCACCACGTAGACCGCCGGGGCGGCGAGCGCCAGCGGCAGCGCGACGCCCGCGGTCATGTGCACGAAGCGCGACGGGTAGTCGTAGCTCGCCACCCGCAGGCCGACCAGCGCGCAGACGCCCGCGGCCAGACCCAGCAGGGCCGCCGAACCTCCGGTGTGGGTCAGCTGGCCGCCGAGGACGCCCGCCCCCGCCGCCGCGAGCAGCGCGACGACCGGGGAGGCCACCGACGGCAGCGGCAGTGCCCGGGCCAGGACCGTCACGGCCACCGCGATGCCGCCGACCACCACCGCGTCCCGGTCGGCGGCCAGATGGCCCGCCGCGAGGACCGCGAGGACCGTCGAACCGCCGGCCGTCGTCAGCCCGTACAGCCGCTCGTCCGGCGAGGCGTGGCTGCGCAGCTGGAGCATGACCACCAGCAGCAGCCAGACGCCGAGCGTGCCGAGCACCACCGTGGGGGCCCGCTCGGCCTCCACCGCCAGCAGCCCGGCGTCGGCGACCAGACCGCCCAGGAACGCCAGCGCGATGCCCTGCCGGGCGGGCCACATCCCGTTGAGCCGGAACCAGCCCGCCGCGGTCACCGCCTGGAGCAGCACGACCGGGACGGCCACCGCCGCCTGGCCGAGCGGCGCGGCGAGCGCCACGAGCGCGGCCAGCACGGCCGTCAGCAGCGCGGGCCGGAAGCCGGGCGACAGGATCTGCGGCCGGCCTTCCGCCTTGGCCTTCTCCGCGGCCGTCATCGGCCGCTCCGCCTCGCCGGCGACGGCCGGCACCGGGACGGGCGCCGCTTCCGGCAGGCCGGCGGTCGGCGCGGCCCGCCGTTGCTCCGGCCAGGCCGCGGCGTCCGCCTCCGGCCCCGGGGCACCGGCCCAGGCGGGGGTCTGGACGGAGGACCTGCCGGGGGACGGGGC
>NZ_JBPQTX010000231.1:0-11386 GCF_051386555.1 Streptomyces sp. URMC 126 | reverse complement strand
CTCGCCCCCCTCACGCCCCTCAGACCGCTCAGCCCCCTCCGCCACGCTGAACCGGTAGCGCAGGACGCGCGGCCGGCCCGCCTCGTCGAGGAAGGCGTCGAAGGCGACGGTCCCGGAGGAGAACCCTTTCGCCGCCGCGGCCAGCGCCGCCCGGTCGCGGGCAGGCGCCCGGCGCGCCGCCTCGGCCAGGTCGATCTTCCCCCAGTAGTGCCGGACGGGGGCGCCGTCCACACCCTCGTCGCGCATGTACGTCACCTCCCGCGCGCCGCCCAGGAGTTCGGCGGCCGCCAGCGGGTCCGTCGCGCCACCGGTGAGCAGGTCGCCGTCGGCCAGCGCACCCGTCTCCAGGCGGACCCACTTGTCCGCCGGGACGCCCGCGCCCCGGTTCTTCATGTACAGCGCGCCCGGCGTGAACACCTCGGTGATCGGACGGTGCTCGGCGGCGCCCCGGGCGTCCTCCGGTACCAGCACCGTCAACCGCCCCACGGGCCGCGCGAAATCGTAGACGCCGACCCCCTGGATCGTCAGCCGCGTCCCGCCGCTCTCCGTCTCCATGGACGTGCGGACGCGGGCGCCGCCCGCCCGGGCCAGGGCCTCGCGTGCCCCGCGCAGCGCCTCGACGGCCACGCCGGGCCGCCCCGACCGGCTCGCGTCGGCCGTCCGCACCACCCGCCGCGCGCCTCCGCTTCCGCCGCCGAACGCGTCCCGCGGCTCCCCGCCCGGCCCCGACGCGGCACAGCCGGTCACCAGCAGGCCGAGCGCGAGGCCGCCCAACACCGCCGTGACCACCGCGGCCCCGCGTCCGTGCCCCTGCACCGCCATGACCGTCAGCTCCCTGCCGCGCGCTGGTGGAACCCGTTCTCTTCCAACGACAGCGTCCGGGCCACCGTCACGGTCCCGGAAGGCGGCGGCCGGGGGCCCCAGACGGCCGGTAGCGTGGTGGTGTGTCCGAGACGCACCCCGCACCGGCCCCGGTCCCCGCCGCCGACCACCGCGTCAGCACCAGCGAACGCGGCGCCTTCTGCACGGCCCGCTGCACCTGCGGCTGGCTCGGCCCGGCCCGCCGGGCCCGTTCCCTCGCCCGCGCCGACGCCGACGCCCACCTGGCGGACACCGGCCACTGACCGCGTACGCCCCGTCCTCGTCCCCGCCCGCTCCCGCTTCCGCATCGCGGACGCCGGGCGGGAACCGTTCCCCCCGACCTGATCATCTGTCCCTTACGACGGACGGGTATCAGGGCACACGGGAACAACGGGGGCGAACGCACCATGGACAGGCGCACTCTGCTGACGGCGGCGACGGGACTGGCGGCGACGGCCTGGGCCGCGCCCGGCCTCGCCGGGAGCACGGCCACCGCGGCCCCGGCCACCCCGGCGGGCACCGCGCACGCCACCACGCGCACCGCGGCCCGCACCGCCTCCGCGGGCAAGGTGCGGGCGGCCGACTGGACGGCGCTGGGCAAGGGGCTCAAGGGCGGCCTCGTCCGCCCCGGCGACGCCGACTACACCACCGCCAAGCAGCTGTACAACACCCGCTACGACGGACAGCGCCCGGCCGGCGTCGCCTACGTCGCGGGGACCCAGGACATAGCCGCCTGCCTGTCCTTCGCCCGCCGCTTCTCCATACCGGTCTCCATACGCAACGGCGGCCACAGCTACGCGGGCTGGTCGAGCGGCGACGGCCGGCTCGTCCTCGACGTCTCCCGGCTGCGGACCCTCCGCACCCCCACCTCGTCCTCCGCCGTCATCGGCGCCGGCGCCAAGCTCATCGACGTCTACACCGGCCTCGCGGCCCACGGCGTCACCATCCCCGCGGGCTCCTGCCCCACGGTCGGCGTCTCCGGCCTCACCCTCGGCGGCGGCCACGGCGTCCTCTCCCGGGCGTACGGCCTGACCTGCGACAGCCTCACCGGCGCCACTCTCGTCACCGCCGACGGCAAGACCGTCGAATGCGACGCCAAGCGCGACCCCGACCTCTTCTGGGCCCTGCGCGGCGCCGGCAACGGCAATTTCGGCGTCGTCACCGAACTCCGCTTCCGCACCCGGCGGGTGGGCGACGGCGTGACCGGCTACGTCTCCTGGCCCTGGGCCAAGGCCGCCGACGTCATCCGCGCCTGGCAGGAGTGGGGGCCGACGCGGCCGGACGAGATCTGGTCCGCCTGCGACCTGTCCGTCACCCCCGGCAGGACCCCGCGCATCGCCGTCGCCGCCTTCTCCCTCGGCACCAAGGGCGACCTCGCCAACGCGCTGGACAAGCTCGCCGCCAAGGTCGGCGGCGGCAAGGCGAACATCTCGGTGCGCAGCCGCTCGTACCTGGACAGCATGCGCCGCTACGCCGGCTGCGCCGATCTCACGCTCGCCCAGTCCCACCTGCCGGGCCGCACCCCGGGCCGGGACAAGGCCGGCAAGCTCGGCCGCGAGACGTACGCGGCGCGCTCGGACTTCTACGACCGCTCGCTGAACGCGGCCGGCATCCGCACCCTCCTCGACCAGACGGAACGGTTCGGCCGCAAGGGCGGGGGCGGCGGATCGATCCAGCTGACGGCGCTGGGCGGCGCGGTCAACCGTGTGAAGCCGCTGGACACGGCCTTCGTGCACCGCCGTTCGCGGTTCCTGGCCCAGTACCTCACCTCGTGGGGGGCGTCGGCGTCCGGCGGCCCGCAGGTCGCCTGGCTGGACGGCGTCCACGCGGCGATGCGGCGGTACGCGTCCGGCGCCGCCTACCAGAACTACACGGACGCGGGGCTGAAGGACTGGCGCCGGGCGTACTACGGGGACGCGGCGGACCGGCTGACCAAGCTCAAGCGGCGGTACGACCCGCAGCGGGTCTTCAGCTTTCCGCAGGCGCTGTAAGGCCCGCGCGGAACGTACGAGCGCGGCCCCGGCCCTCCCTGACGGTCAGGAAGAACCGGGGCCGCTCTCGTACCGCGCACAGGCCGCTAGGCGGCCAACCCCTTGTCACAGTGCCGCGGCTGACGTTCCGTGACGCCGTCACCCTCGGGCTCCTCGGCGAGCGTCACCGGCACGGCCGTGTTCCGGGACCGTACGAGCCGGCCGGCCCGCGAGGCGGCGACCCACCCGGCCAGCGGCGTCAGGAGCATCATCGCCAGCGGGGCCAGCAGCAGGACGACGGCGGTGCCCAGGGCGAGGCCGCCGATCACGTCGGTGGGGTAGTGCACGCCCATGAAGACCCGGCAGAAGCCCTCCAGGAAGGCGAGGCCGATGCCGGCCAGCCCGTACTTGCGGTGCGCCACGAACAGACCGACGCCCAACGCCATGGTGAGCGTGGCGTGATCGCTGACGAACGAGAAGTCCGTCTTGCCCTTGACCAGCACGTCGAGGCCCTGGTGCTCCAGGAACGGGCGGGGGCGCCGCACGAAGCCGCGGATCGGCACGTTCACCAGCAGGGCCAGACCGGCCGCCAGGGGCGCCCACAGCAGCGCGGCCACACCGCCGACGGCGTCCGGTCCGCGGCGCACGCTCCACCACGCACAGACCATCAGAACACCGAGTCCCAGCACGATTCCGTACTCGCCGACGAACTCCATGGTCCGGTCGACCCAGCCCGGGGCGTCCTTGGCCAGCCCGTTGATGTCGTAGAGCAGGCTGACGTCGGGGCCCGACGAGCCTCCCTTGGCCTCCGCCAAGGGATGGACCGCCTCGTGTCCGGGCATGTGGTGCCCCCTTATCTGTCGCCTGTAGCTCGATGCAGCTGCCAAACCCCCGTGGTCCGTGCGCCCATGGTGAGGCGCGGCTCGCCCACCCCCATGGAACGCGCCTCTCCGACCCGGCGTTCCGCTCTCCACCCAATGATCACCAGGACGTTATCCAAGGGTGACCAGGGGCGGAGCAGGAGGCCCAGGGTTCACACACCGTTCGGCCTGGGCAACGCTTTCGCCCCCGCATCCGTCACGCGCGTGGCACCGATGTAATCCGGCGTGTCGATTTTGTCGAACCGGTTCACGGCACCCGTGTGCGGCGCGTTGATCATGTACCCGCCGCCCACGTACAGCCCCACGTGATGGATCGAACGCGGGTCGTTCAGGTTGTGCGCGAAGAAGACGAGGTCCCCGGGCATCAGCTCGTCCCGCTTCGGATGCGGCCCGGCGTTCCACTGGTCGTTCGCGACGCGCGGCAGCTCGATCCCGACGGAGGCGTACGCCGCCTTCGTCAGTCCCGAACAGTCGAACCGCCCCCCGTCCTCCTTGGTCCCGTCCCCACCCCACAGATACGGCTTGCCCAACTGCGCCTGAGCGAAGTAGATCGCCCCGGCCGCCTGCTGCGAGGGCGCCACACGGCCCGCGGGACGGGCGAAGCTCTTCTCCAGGTCGCGGATGGATTTGACGTAGCCCTGGGTCTCGGTGATGGCGGGGACGCCGCCGGCCTGGATCACCCGGTAGGGGCCGGCGTTGTAAGCGGCGAGCATGTTGTTGGTGGCGTCGCCCCCCACACCTTTGACGTCCTTGGCCAAGGCGCAGTCGTAGGTGGCGGCGGAGGCGATGGCATCCGCCGGCTCCCATATATCCGGTTTGCCGTCACCGCTGCCGTCGACTCCGTAGCGGGCCCACGTCTCGGGGATGAACTGGGCGAGGCCGAGGGCTCCGGCGGGGCTCTTCGCATCGGGCTTCCAGTTGCTCTCGGTGTAGAGCTGTGCCGCCAACAGGGCGGGGGTGATGGCCTCGCACAGGTTGCCCCACTTCTCCAGGAACGGCTGGTACGCGGCGGGGACCGCGCCTTTCGCGAGCCCCACAGCACCGCGCGCTCCGCTTCCGATGCTCGAGGCGACGCTGAACATCGCGAAGAAGAGCAGCCCGAGGAGGCTCAGGCACAGCCCGACGCTGAAGCCGACGACCAACCACCACTTGCGCACCCCGCGATTCTCCCCCAGCGGACCGTCACGTACCCGTAGTTCAGGGGAGGATCAGGGGAAACCACAAGGCGGCTCCGGGGCGCCCCCGGGGGCATCCCCGCGCATTTCCCGCCCCTTGGCCGCGCGCCCCGCTCCGAGCAGCAGCGCCGGCCCCGAGGCACCCCGCCTTTCGGGAGCCGAGGCTACTTCACAAGGAAGCCGCCGCACGCGAAGCTCACGTACTGCTGCGGGCTTCTGACGTGGAGGAAGTTCACCGTCCAACTACCCGGATCATTGGTGACCGGGACACGTGCCGCTTCGGTCTGCCCCCGCACCGTCCTGCCGAAGTCGTCGGGAAAGGTCAGATACACCCACTTCTGCGGGTCGTCGGCGAAGAGGTCCACCGGCTTGCTGGTGTAACCGAGGTCGAGGTTTCCGATGTTCCCCTGGTGCCGATGCGGCTTTCCGGTCTCGTCGTCGATCTGGTGCGGTGATTTGACGGCTACCGAGACGTAGTACGGCTTCTCGAACTGCCCGATCACATACTTGAGGCGGAATCCGATCCTCACCTTTCCCGGAGGCATATCCGCGTCCGGATTCTGCGGGTCGGTGATGGAGGTTTGGACGTTGTCGAGGCCCTCCTCCGGCGGCTTGTCGCACTGACCCTCGAAGGAAAGGCCACCCTCCTTGTGCTGCCAGCCGCCGCGGTACCCGTCCGTGGGTTCCACGTAGGCGGGCGGCACCTTCGGTCCCCCGCCGGTCGACGCCCCGGGAGTCGCCCGGCCAGAGCCCTGCGCCACGACTTCGGGCTGCTTGCCCTGGTCGCCGGACGACCGCAGCACGCCGTACGCCGCGACGCCCCCGAAGACCGCCGATGCAACGGCCGCCGCCGCGTAGGCCGTCCACCGGCGCGGACGCCGCTGCGGCTCAGGTGGCCGCGGCGGCACAAAGGTCGGCGTGTACGCGGCCCCTGTGACTACCCCGACCCCCATGGGTCGCTCCGGTATCAGCCCGGCCGCCACCGCCGACCGTACGTCCTCCGGGGCGCGCTCCCCGAGGTCCGCGAACGCGCGGTACACCGGATCGTCGACGAGCGACGACGTCACGCCACACCGGCCGATCACCTCGGAGAGCGCGGGCCGTGCGGCCGGGTCCGCCGCCGTGCAGGCGCGGACGAGGTCGGCCAGCCGGGGCTCGACACCGGCGACGTCCACTTCACCGTGGACGACGCGGTAGACGACGGACTCCAGGGAGCCCTCGCCGTACGGGGGCCGGCCCGTCGCCGCGCAGGCCATCGTCGCGCCGAGGGCGAACACATCGGCGGCGAACGTCACTTCGTTCCGCGTGATGACCTCGGGCGCGGTGTAACCGGGGGTGCCGGGCGCGACACCGGTCCGCGTGAGAGCCGTCTGCTCCGCGCCCCGCGCGATCCCGAAGTCGATCAGCTTCGGACCGACCGGCGACAGGATGATGTTGTGCGGCTTGAGGTCCCGGTGCGTGATCCCGTGCCCGTGCACCTGCGCCAGCGCCTCCGCGAGCGCGGCGAACAGCCGGAAGCAGGTGGCCGGCGGGAGCGGCCCGCGGGCGCGCGTCACCTCCGTCAGCGTCGGCCCCGGCACGTACTCGGTCGCCAGCCAGAACGGCGCCGTCTCCAGCGAGGCGTCCACCAGGTTGGCCGTGTACGCGCTGCGTACCGCCCGTACCGTCTCCACTTCGCGCCGGAAGCGCGCCGCCGCGTCGCCGGACTGGGCGAAGTCCTCCCGGATCACCTTGATCGCCAACTGCCGCCCGCCGGGCGACCTGCCCAGGTACACCTGTCCCATTCCGCCACTGCCGAGCCGGGCGAGAAGCGTGTGCGGGCCGATGGCCGGGGGGTCGTAAGGGCGCAGGGGATCCACGGTCGAACTCTGCCACAGGCCGGTCGTTTTCGAACGGGGAGGTGCGGCAACGGAGTTAGCGGAGTGCACGACTCCGGATGCGGAATCGTCCCGTCACACCCTGGGTCCCAGACACCGGGTGGACGAGTGGGTGGCGGGGCGGGTGAACGCGGACCGGCCCCCGGGTGACCGCCCTGACCGGATCGTTCCGCCCCCAGGCCCGATCAAGCCTTCAGCGGACCCCGCCCCGCCCCGCAGGATGAACGCATGAACAGCGCACTCCTCGTGATCGACGTCCAGGAATCCTTCCGTCAGCGGGCCACCTGGGCCGCCACCCACAACCCCGACGTCGTCGACAAGGTCAACCGCCTGGTGGCGGCCCAGCGGGCCAAGGGCGAAGCGGTCGTCTGGATCCTGCACTCCGAGCCGGGCTCCGGCACCGTCTTCGACCCCGAGCGCGGCTTCAACCGGCCCATCGAGGGGCTGGAGCCGGCGGTCGGCGAGCCCGTCCTCGTCAAGTCCTCACACAACGCCTTCACCACCACCAACCTCCAGCAGTACCTCACCCAGCACGGGATCCGCGAGATCCTCATCAGCGGAATCCGCACCGAGCAGTGCTGCGAGACGACGGCCCGCGTCGCCTCCGACCTGGGTTACGACGTGACGTTCGTGACCGACGCGACCGCCACGCACCCCATCGAGCACCCGGACGCCCCCGAGGGCCGCACGCTGGAGGAGATCCTCGCGGACCCGCGTACGCTGCGGACCGACGCGATCGTGGCCCGTACCGAGTACGTCCTGGCGGGACGGTTCGCGCGGATCGCCACCGTCGACGAACTGACCAAGGAGCTGACCGGATCGTGACCCGCGTCGTCTTCCTGCTCGTGCCGCGGCTCCACTTGCTGGACCTGGCGGGCCCCGCCCAGGTCTTCTCGACGGCCGACGACCTCGGGCACCCCTACGAGCTCACCTACGTGAGCGAGCGGGAAGACGTCCCCACGGCCCAGGGCATCGCCTTGCGCGCCGTGACCGACTGGCCGGCGCTGACGCCCGACGACCTGGTCGTGGTCCCCGGATGGCGCGCCCGCGCCTTCCGGGAACCCGTGGGCATCCCCCGGGCGATGCTCGACCGGCTCGTCGCGCACCACGACGCGGGCGGCACGGTGGCCAGCGTCTGCGCCGGCGCGGACGCCCTGGGCCGGGCAGGCCTCCTCGACGGCCGCCGCTGCACCACCCACCACGACGTCCAGGACGAACTCGCGCGGCGCTACCCGAAGGCCCACGTGGTCCGGGACGTGCTCTACGTCACCGACGATCGGGTCATCACCTCCGCCGGCATCGCCAGCGGCATCGACCTGGCGCTCCACCTGGTCGCGGTCCGCCACGGCGCGGCGACGGCGGCCCGGGTCGCCCGGGAGATGGTCGTCTTCGCCCGGCGGAACGGCGACGACCAGCAGCACAGCGCGATGCTGCGGCACCGCGCCCACCTCAGCGACGCCGTCCACCACGCGCAGGACCTCATCGACGCGCGCTACACCTCCGTCCTCCGCCTCTCCGACCTCGCCTCGTCCGTCGGACTCAGCGAGCGCTCTCTCACCCGTCACTTCACTCACGCCACCGGCCTGACGCCCCTGCGCTACCAGCAGGAGCTGCGCGTCGAGCACGCCGAGCACCTCATCGCCCAGGGCGCGACCGTGGAATCGGCGGCCCGAGCCGTCGGCTTCCAGGACGCGCGGATGCTCCGTCGGCTCAGGGGCCGAGCCCTGGCGCAGGCGCGAGCGTAGGAGCCGGTGCCGGCGCGGACTCAGGCGACCATCCGGCCAAGCGCCGTTCCGCGCCCTCCGCGTACGACAACTCCTCTATCGTGAGCGGACGTCAGCGTCGCAAGAGCCCCCGCCGCCCCGGGTGCGGGGGCAGGACGAGAGGGAGCATCGTGCCACAGCGCGTACCGGACGACCTGAAGTGGACCCCGGCCACCGACGACCCGAGGGACACCGAGTACCTCGAGGTCGCGTTCGACGGCAAGGGGCAGGTGTACCTCCGCGAGAACCTCACGCCCGAGAAGGTGGTCATCACCACGGAGCCCAAGTGGGAGGCGTTCGTCCTCGGTGTGAGGGCCGGCGAGTTCGACCACTTCGTCGAGGACGTCTGAGCACGCCGGCAGCGCCTGCCGTCAGTCGTCGTCCCCGCCGTCCCAGGCGTCTTCCTCGTCCCCGTCGTCCGCACCACTGCCGTGACGGCCGTGGCTGTCGTGGCGGTCGTGCCGCGACGGCACCCGGTCCTTGTCCCCTTCCTTCTTCTCGTTCACACCCTTCTTCTCGTTCACGCCGCCCTGCTCCGCGCCCGTGAGCGCCTTCCCGTTCGCGTCATCCCGTGAGGCCCGCCGGGGCGTGGCGGTGGGCGTCACGTGCCGGGTCTTGTCCGCGGCGCCGCCGTCCTGCGGCAGTCCCTCGCTCATCTCCCCGGACTGCCCGCCACCGGGGCGGACCCCGCTGTCGTCCCCGCCCTCGGAGGCGAACAGGGTCGCGCCGATGACCGCCGCCACCACGAAGGCCACCACCCCCGCCACCGCACCGGCCACGGCCTTCGGGCTGCGCAGGCCCTTGCCGCGCGTACCGGACCCCGTCCCGTTCCGGCCGGGGGCGGCCCGACGGTGGCCGGGCAGGGCGGAGGTCGAGCGCGTCGCCGGGGAATCGGGGAGGGCGTACGTCGTCACGCTCTCCTGGTGGAGCATCGGGTCGTAACCGGAGCCGGGGACGCCCGGCGGAGGACCCGTAGGCGCCCCAGCCGGGGGCGGGTACGGCGAGGAGGGCGGCGCCGACGGCGTCGAGGGCACCCCGGCCGGAAACGCTCCGGCCGGCGAGGCCGGAACGGACGCCTGCGGCGTCGGCCGCGGCGGGGAATGCGGCTGGGCCGAGGGCTGCGTCAGCGGCTGCTGCCGGCCGCTGCGCCAAGCGCCGCTCGCGAACCAGTCGGCCACTTCCCGCGCCGTCGGCCGCGCCTCCGGTTCCTTGGCGAGCATGCGCAGCAGATAGTCGTCGAGGGCCTGTGACACGTCGGGCCGGTGTTCCCGAGGCGGTGTCGGCGGCGTGTCGACATGGAGGTACAGGAGCGCGGTGGGGCTCTCGGCCCAGAACGGCGGCTGCCCGACCAACAAGTGGTAGAGAACGCACCCCAGCGCGTAGACGTCCGACGCGGGCCCCGCCACGCGCCCCAGCGCACGCTCGGGGGCGAGGTAGGTGCTCGTACCGACGATCTGACCGGCCCGGGTCAGCCCCGCCGAGGTCTCGTCGACGAAGCGCGCGATACCGAAGTCGCCGATCTTCACCGTGCCGCTGCGGTCCAGCATGAGGTTGCCCGGCTTCACGTCCCGGTGGACGACCCCCTGCTGGTGGGCCGCCGCCAGCCCCGCCGCCGCCTGCGCGGCCACGTCGGCGACACCGGCGGGCGAGAGCGGACCGCGGGAGGCGAGCTGCTGCGCCAGGCTGGGGCCGTTCACCAGCTCCATCACCAGGTAGAAGCGGCCGTCCCAGGACCCGAAGTCGTAGACGGAGACCACTTGAGGGTGATTCAGCCGGGCCGCCGTCTGGGCCTCCAGCCGGAAACGCTGGGCGGCGGAGTCGTCGCCGTCGTCGCCGAGAAGCAGCTTGACCGCGACCTGACGCCCCAGCACCTCGTCCTGGCCACGCCAGACTTCGCCCATACCGCCCCGGCCGAGCAGCTCCCCCAGCCGGTAGCGTTCGGCAACCAGCACCCCTACCACCCTTGAACTCGACGCACCCCACGACCCGAGCGATGAGTGCGATGAACGCGATGAACCAGCCCCGCGGCCGCCCTCCGCGGCGCGCGCGAGAACGGCCCCCACAGCCTACCGACCACACGGACGGATTCCCGAACATCCGTACACCCCCTACCCTCACGCCCATTGCCCGCCGTGGGCATGCGTGATACACAGAGTCACCGTAGGGCTACCCACTGACAACGGCCGGCGGTCCGCGCGGCCTCACCGGCCGAAGATGCCTTCGGCATATGCGGGTCCCGTCAAAAAATGCCGCCAAGTCGACATACAAGCGCGGCATCGTCAGCGAAGATAGGTACCGACCTTTGCCGTGCGGCAGAGGCGGCGCAACTACCCTCAAGGGGCGGTGAGTTACGAATGTTCTTGGCGGCCGGAAAAGGCGACATCAACACCATTATCGGTGGAATCGCCCCGAACTGGGGGCCGTTCGGCAGCCTGGGCCGGGAAGCCCGGGTGATGATCGAGGTCATCATGGCCGTATCGATCCTGCTCTGCCTCGCCATCGCGATCTGGGGCGCGGCGAAGCAGCGCATCGGTGCCACGGCGCTCCGCGACACCTTCAGCGCGGAGCAGGGCAAGGGGCTCATCGTCGCGGGGCTGACCGGTGTGTTCATCATCGGTTCGCTCGGCACGCTGTTCACGATCGTCTACGGCATGGCCGTGTGACCCGGCGTCCGCCGGTTCCGGCCGCCCCGGCCGGCGGACACCGGCGCGCCGGGCCCGACGGCCGTACACACCGTCCCCCGACGCGCCCGCGCACCGTCCCCACCCCGCGTGAATCCGCTCACCCCGAAGTGCGCCGCCGCTACCCCGCGTTGGCGCAGGCCGTCCTCGCCGGCGCCTCGGGCCAGCTGCGCAACAT
>NZ_JBPQTX010000230.1:0-11392 GCF_051386555.1 Streptomyces sp. URMC 126 | reverse complement strand
CCCCCGTAGCGTCCCCTCCGCCCCCTTCCGCGGCGCCCGGCGCCGGACGCCCGGGCGGACGGTTCTGGATACCGGCGGCGGCCGGCGCGCTGGCCGCATCGGTCGTGTGGGGCGCCGTCCTGGCGCTGACCGGCGGGAACGACGGAAGCGAAGGCGCCCCCGACGTGAGCGCCTACCGGACCGGCGTGGACCTGTGCAAGGAGCAGTCCACCAAGGCCTTCGAGCGCCTCTTCACCCTCAAGGACCCCAAGCCGGCCACGCTCCGGCACGCGAACATGGACCGCAGCGAGTGCAACCGCGACCTGGAGCGGAAGGGGTCGGAAGGCGACCGTCCCACGATGCTCAGCGCCTCCTTCAGCCTGCACCGGAAGGCCGACCCGGGGCCCGCGTTCGTCGCCGAGGCGGAAGGCGCCGACTACCTCCCGGGTGCCAAGACCACCGTCAAGAAGATCCCCGGCCTCGGGGAGCGCGCGTACCTCGTGGAGACGAACTTCGAGTTCGCCCGCTTCTTCACCCTGAGCGTCCAGGACGGCGGGGCCGTGTACGTCGTGAAGTACACCGGCGGCCCCCGCCCCGAGGCGGAGAAGGACGGCGACGCCGCCGGCGGCGCGAAGGTGGAGAGTGCCCTCATCGAGGACACCAAGACCACACTCGCCGCGCTCAGACGGCCTTGAGGCCCTGCGGGGAACCTGGGGGGCGCCCTCTCGGGGGCACCCCTAGGGGCAGGCACGCGCCCGACGGCCCGCGCGCCTACCCCCAGTACGGCGAAGGGCGCCTCTCCGGGAAGTGCCGGAGCCGCGGCTCAAATTCGGGAGCGAGGATCCAATCGGTGGGCAGAACCTTCAAATACCGCAAGCGCACAGCAGGGTATGGCGGCCTCGCGGCCGATCTGGAAGCGGAAGCGATTGCTTCGGGCGTCCGCCCTTCGTATGGGCTGCAGATTCACAAGGCGGTCCACCTGTCGTTCCCACAGGAAGGGGTGCACTGGAAGGACGCGGCATGGCTGGCCTTTTCGTTGTCCCTGCACGCTCCCGCTCTGTCTTCCGACTACCCGGGCGGCTTGACCATTCAGGTCGTCTCCTTGACTTTCCCGCTCAGTGACTATCGGTCGGAGGTCGCGGCTCTGGCGATGGACGGATGGCTTCGTGAGGAATTCGGTCTCGCAGATCTAGGGATGAGTGTGGTTTTCGACCGGGCGGCGGAGAAGTACGTCTTCCGGTGGGGCGGGACCCAGAGCCCATTTTCCGACGACACAGCCACAAGGTAGGGCCGGTGGAGGCACCGGCGGCGGGCGGCGTACGCCTTCGTCGCGGGGGCCGGCCGCATCCCGCTCAGGGTGATCGCGTACAGGCGCCTGTGATCCGCCGTTTACGTGCAGATGGCACCCTTGAACCATGAACGATGCCTCCCCTGCCCCCCGCCGCCCCCGTGTCCGTGCCCCCGAGCTCATCGGTGAGGGTGGCTGGCTGAATACGGGAGGGGAGGAGCTGTCCCTGGCCGCGCTGCGCGGGCGGATCGTGATCCTCGACTTCTGGACGTTCTGCTGTGTGAACTGCCTGCACGTTCTCGACGAGCTCCGGGAGCTGGAGGAGAAGCACCGGGACACCACGGTGATCATCGGGGTGCACTCCCCGAAGTTCGTGCACGAGGCCGAGCACCAGGCCGTCGTCGACGCCGTGGAGCGGTACGGGGTCCACCACCCCGTACTGGACGACCCCCAGCTCGCCACCTGGAAGCAGTACGCCGTCCGCGCCTGGCCCACGCTCGTCGTCATCGACCCGGAGGGGTACGTCGTGGCGCAGCACGCGGGCGAGGGGCACGCGCACGCCCTGGAGGCGCTGGTCACCGAGCTGGAGGCGGAGCACGAGGCGAAGGGGACCCTGCGGCGCGGGGACACCCCCTACGTGGCCCCGGAGCCGGTCGCCGGGGCGCTGCGCTTCCCGGGGAAGGCCCTGGCCCTGCCCGGAGGCACCTACCTCGTATCGGACACCACCCGGCACCAGCTCGTCGAGCTCGCCGCCGACGGCGAGACCGTCGTCCGCCGGATCGGGACGGGGGAGCGCGGGTTCAGCGACAGCCCGGTGCGGTTCAGCGAGCCGCAGGGCCTGGCGCTGCTGCCGGACGGGCGGGTGGCCGTCGCCGATACGGTCAACCACGCGCTGCGCGTCTACGACCCGGAGACCCACGAGGTCGGCACGCTGGCCGGCACCGGCCGCCAGTGGTGGCAGGGCTCGGCGACCGACGGGCCGGCGCGCGAGGTCGACCTGTCCTCGCCGTGGGACCTGGCCTGGTTCGCCGACCGGCTCTGGATCGCCATGGCCGGCGTCCACCAGCTCTGGAGCTACGACCCGGCCGCCGGAACGGTCGGGGTCGCGGCCGGCACCACCAACGAGGGCCTGGTCGACGGACCCGCCGCCGAGGCCTGGTTCGCCCAGCCGTCCGGGCTGGCCGTCACCGAGGACCGGCTCTGGATCGCCGACTCCGAGACGTCCGCGCTGCGCTACGTCGAGCGCGCAGAGGACGGCGACGGCTTCGTCGTCCGTACCGCCGTCGGCACCGGCCTGTTCGACTTCGGGCACCGGGACGGCGACGCCGCGCAGGCCCTGTTCCAGCACCCGCTGGGCGTCACCGCGCTGCCCGACGGCTCGGTCGCCGTCTCGGACACCTACAACCACGCGCTCCGCCGCTACGACCCGGCGACCGGACAGGTCACCACGGTCGCCACCGACCTGCGCGAGCCCTCCGACGCCGTCCTCGACGGCGACGACATCGTCGTCGTGGAGTCCGCCCGGCACCGGCTGACGCGGCTGCGGCTGCCGGAGGAGGCGGTACGGGTCGAGTCCGTGGCGCACCGCACCCGGCGCGAGGCGACCGAGGTCGCCCCCGGCGAACTGCTGCTCGACATCGTCTTCCAGGCGCCCGCCGGCCAGAAGCTGGACACCCGCTACGGGCCGTCCACCCGGCTGCTGGTCAGTGCCACACCGCCGGAGCTGCTCGCCGATGGCGCCGGCGCGGGCACCGACCTCGCCCGCCGCGTCGTCCTCGCGGACGGCGTCGGGGAGGGCGTGCTGCACGTCTCGGCGATGGCCGCGTCCTGCGACGACGACCCCGCCAACGAATACCCCGCCTGCCACGTGCACCAGCAGGACTGGGGCGTACCCGTCCGGGTCGTCCCCGGCGGGGCGGAGCGGCTGCCGCTGGTCCTGGCCGGGTTCGACGCGGACGCCTGACCCCGGACCCCGGGCTCCGGACCCCGGGCTCGGCGGCTACGGGGTCCACCGTCTACGGGCTCCGACGGCACGGGGTCCAGCGGCTACGGGGTTCAGCGGACGAACCGGTGGTCCTCCTCGACCACCGGGGCCGCCGGCGGCGGGGGCTGCGTGCGGCGGCGCTTGAAGATGGCGACGTACGCGTTGAGCCCGATGAGACCGGCGACCATGAGGATGAGGCCGGCGAGGGTGAGATTGACGCCTTCCATGTGCCAGTCGACTGCGAAGGTCAGGATCGCTCCTGTCGCGATCAGGCCGATGCACCATCCCATGCCCATGGGGTGTCTCCTTTCGGGAGCGGTCGGCCGCTTCACCGGAGCGCCTACCCCCGGGCCGGGTGGGGATGTGCCCCGGGCCCGCCCTTTCACCGTTTCGTGCGAGGGCAGGACCCCGTGCCCCTGAAACCGAACTGTCCGGCCCCTTAGGGGTGTCCCCTTCCGGGGAGGGCGAGCCGCGAGAGGCGGGGCCGGGGGTCGGCGCCCCTCACCCGCCCAGCGCGGCGCTCTCACTCGCCACCCAGTACGTCGTCCGCACCGAGTCGTCGATCCGCAGCTTCCCGCCGGGCAGCGCGGCCCGGACCTCGCCGCCCTCGACCGGGTCGCCGTTCGCCGCCTGGAGCGACACCGACAACTCCTTGGCCTCGCGCGGCTTCCCGCCGTCGGACGACGTGGGCCGCACCCCCGCGTACGCCGCCTTGCCGGCCGCCAGCCGTACCGGCTCCTTCGGCTTGCTGGCGGCGTCCATGTCGGCGGTCGCCTGGTCCTTGTCGAAGCGCAGGAACGGGAAGCCGTAGGCGGTGCACTCCTTCTTGGCCGTGGCGACCAGCAGCAGCGCGCCGGCCGGCTTCTTCGCGGGCCGGGCCTCGACCTTCACGTCGCCCGGAGCGCAGGCGTCGCCCTTCTTGGCGCCCTTGGCGGCGCTGTCCTCACCCGCCGCGCCGGGCGCGTCGGACGCCGTCGCCGCCGACTGGTCGCTCTTGCCGTCCCCGTCACCGCCCTTGCCGCCGCCGCCACCGCCGCAGGCGGTCAGCGTCAGGGCGGCCGCGGCGGTGAACGCGACGGCGGTGGTCCGCAGGAGGCGGTGGCTCATGGGTTCCCCCGGGTGGGATGTCGGTGGTTCGGTGGTGCGTCGACGGCGCGCCGTGCTCATCCCGCCCGCGGGGAGCGCCGGTTGGCGGTGCTGACGGTCGGTCAGCCCGCCAGGAAGGCGGCGAGGACGGAGGCGAGCAGATGCGGGTCCTCCGCGCCGCAGAGTTCACGGGCGGAGTGCATGGAGAGGATAGCGATGCCGATGTCGACGGTCGTGATGCCGTGCCGCGCGGCCGTGATCGGGCCGATCGTGGCGCCGCAGGGAACGGAGTTGTTGGAGACGAAGTGCTGCCAGGGCACGCCGGCCCGTTCGCACGCCTCCGTGAACACGGCCCGCCCGCCGCCGTCCGTCGCGTAGCGCTGGTTGACGTTGGTCTTCAGGATGGGGCCGCCGTTGGCCATCGGGTGGTGGCCGGGCTCGTGGCGCTCCGCGTAGTTGGGGTGGACGGCGTGGCCGGTGTCGGAGGAGAAACAGACGGTGCCCGCGAAGGCGCGCGCCCGGTCCTCGTACGTGCCGCCGCGCGCGAACACCGAGCGCTCCAGGACGTTCCCGAGCAGCGGACCCTCGGCGCCCGTGTCGGACTGGCTGCCGTTCTCCTCGTGGTCGAACGCGGCGAGGACGGGGATGTACGGCAGCGACTCGGAGGACACGGCGGCGGCCAGGGCGGCGGTGCCGGCGTGCACGGAGACGAGGTTGTCCATCCGCGGCCCGGCGAGGAGTTCGCGGTCGCGGCCGAGGTAGGCCGGCGGCTCGACGCTGTGCGTCATCAGGTCCCAGCCGGTGATCTCGTCGGCACCGACGCCCGCCTCTTCGGCGACGAAGCGGATCAGGTCGCCCTCGCGGACGTCGCCGAGGCCCCACAGCGGTGTCATGTGGCGCTGCCTGTCCAACGTCAGGCCCTCGTTGACGCTGCGGTCCAGGTGGATGGCGAGCTGCGGGACGCGCAGCAGCGCGCGGTCCACGTGGACGAGCCGGTGCTCGCCGCCGCGCAGGGTGATCCGGCCGGAGAGGCCCAGGTCACGGTCGAGCCAGGTGTTGAGGAGCGTGCCGCCGTAGATCTCCACGGCGATCTGGCGCCAGCCGTGCGCGCCGGTGTCGGGCAGCGGCTTGACGCGCAGGTTGGGGGAATCGGTGTGCGCGCCGACGATGCGGAAGGGGGTGGCGGCCGTCGCGCCCTCGGGCACGTACCAGGCGATGATCGCACCGCCGCGGAGGACGAACTTGCCGCCCGCCGAAGCGTCCCACGCGTCCGTCTCCGCGAGCTGCCGGAACCCCGCCTTCTCCAGCCGGGCCGCGGCGTTGGCCACCGCGTGGTACGGCGAAGGGCTCGCCGCCAGGAAGGACATGAGGTCGTCGGTGTGGCCGCGGTCGAAGCGGTGCGCAGTGCTCATGGCCTCAGGATAAGGAGCGGGGCAAGGGGCGCGCGGGGGCGCGGATCAGGGGGCACACGTCAGGAGGCGGGACTCCGGCTGGGGAGCGGGACACCCCTTACGGGGCGGGGGCGTTTCTTACGGGCCGGGGCTCCCCCGGGCGCCCCTAAGGGGCGCAGGCATCCCTTACGGGCCAGGGCTCCCCTAGGGGGTTGGGTATGCCTTACGGGGCGGGGGCATCCCTTACGGGCGGGGCCCCCTTACGGGTCGGGGCTCCCTTAAGGGTCGCAGGCATCCCGTACGGGTCAGGGCCGCCCCAAGGGTCGCAGGCATCCCGTACGGGTCAGGGCCGCCCCAAGGGGCGGGACGTCCCGTACGGGCAGAGGCGCCCCCCTACGGCAGAGGCGCCCCCCCACGGGCATGAGCGGAGCGCCCTCTACGACGCGGCGCGTCCGCCCCCACGGGCACGAGCGTCCGCTACGAGGCAGGGTCATCCCCCACGAGGCATGGGGCGCCCCTCACAAGACCGGGGCGCCCCTTACGGGCCGAGGCCCGCTCCGGTCGTTCTCGGAGCGGGCCTCGGGCGCTTGCCTGATCGCGTGATCGCCTGCGCGTGATCGCCTGCGTGCAGGCGTGCGTGCGTAGTCACACGCGTGCGTGCCTGCCTGCGCGCCGGCGCGCGTGGGCGGCTGCCGTCAGAAAGCGGCCTCGTCCAGCTCCATCAGCGACTGGTCGACGGACTCGGCGAGCGTGCGCTCGACCGAGACGCCGGGCAGCACGTTGGCGGCGAAGAACTTCGCGGCGGCGATCTTGCCGGTGTAGAACGCCTTGTCCTTGGCGGAGGCGTTCGGCAGCTTCTCCGCCGCCACGGCCGCGCCGCGCAGGAGGAGGTAGCCGACGACGACGTCACCGGAGGCCATCAGCAGGCGGGTGGTGTTGAGCCCGACCTTGTAGATGGACTTGACGTCCTTCTCGGTGGCGGCCAGGTCGGTCAGCATCGTGCCGACGATCGCCTCCAGCTCCCCGGCGGCCTTGGCCAGGCTGTCGCGGGCGCCGGCCAGCTCCTCGCCGCCGGCGGCCTCGGCGAGGAACTTCTTGATCTCCTCGGAGAGGGTGGTCAGCGCCTGGCCCTGGTCGCGGACGATCTTCCGGAAGAAGAAGTCCTGGCCCTGGATGGCCGTGGTGCCCTCGTAGAGCGTGTCGATCTTGGCGTCGCGGATGTACTGCTCGATCGGGTACTCCTGGAGGTACCCGGACCCGCCGAACGTCTGGAGCGACTGCGCCAGCTGCTCGTACGACTTCTCGGAGCCGTAGCCCTTGACGATCGGCAGCAGCAGGTCGTTGAGGCCGTTGAGCGCCTTCGTGTCCTCGCCCGCCGCCTCCTTGACCATGATCTCGTCCTGGACGGCGGCCGTGTAGAGGACGAGGGCGCGCATGCCCTCCGCGTACGCCTTCTGCGTCATCAGCGAGCGGCGCACGTCCGGGTGGTGCGTGATGGTGACCTTGGGGGCCTTCTTGTCGGTGAAGTTGGCCAGGTCCGGGCCCTGCACGCGCTCCTTGGCGTACTCCAGGGCGTTGAGGTAGCCGGTGGAGAGGGTGGCGATGGCCTTCGTGCCGACCATCATCCGCGCGAACTCGATGATCATGAACATCTGGCGGATGCCGTCGTGCTTCTCGCCGACGAGCCAGCCCTTGGCGGGGTGCTTGTCGCCGAAGGTCATCTCGCAGGTGTTGGACGCCTTGAGGCCCATCTTGTGCTCGACGTTGGTGGCGTAGACGCCGTTGCGGGCGCCCAGCTCACCGGTCTCGAAGTCGAACTCGTACTTCGGGACGAGGAAGAGGGAGAGGCCCTTGGTGCCCGGGCCGGCGCCCTCGGGGCGGGCCAGGACGTAGTGGAGGATGTTGTCGGCCATGTCGTGCTCACCCGAGGTGATGAACCGCTTCACGCCCGTGATGTGCCAGGAGCCGTCCTCCTGCTGAACGGCCTTGGTGCGGCCCGCGCCCACGTCCGAGCCGGCGTCCGGCTCGGTGAGGACCATGGTCGAGCCCCACTGCTTCTCGACCGCGATCTTCGCGATGTGCTTCTGCTGCTCGGTGCCCTCGGCGAACAGCACGCCCGCGAAGGCCGGGCCGGAGGAGTACATCCAGACGGCCGGGTTGGAGCCCAGGATCGTCTCGGCGAAGCCCCACAGGAGGCTGCGCGGCGCGACCGTGCCGCCGATCTCCTCCGGGATGCCCAGGCGCCACCACTCGGCGTCCATGTACGCCTGGTAGCTCTTCTTGAAGGTCTCGGGGATGGGCGCGGTGTTGGTCTCGGGGTCGAAGACCGGCGGGTTCCGGTCGGTGTCGGCGTAGGACGCGGCCAGCTCGTTCTCCGAGAGGCGGGCGATCTCCGACAGGATGTCCTTGGCGGTCTCGACGTCCATCTCCGCGAACGGGCCGGTGCCGTACAGCTTGTCGCGGCCGAGCACCTCGAAGAGGTTGAACTCGATGTCGCGGAGATTCGACTTGTAGTGGCCCATGACAACGGCTCCGTAAGGGGTGACGGGAGGGCGTTCCTCGTGCTTACCGAGTGCGTACCGATCGGTAATCTGCATGATGCTACCCACCGGTAATAAGAAGCAACCCCTGTTGGGCCAACTGTGACTGGTTACGCTTTGGCCCATGTACGGCTACGACCAGAACGTGGGACAACAGGGCTACGCGCCGCCGCAGCAGCCCGGCGGCTACGGCGAGCAGCCGCTCTACCCCGAGCCGTCGCCGCCGTCGCTCGCCGACGCGGTACGGGCCTTCACCACCGGCTCGATGTCCGCCGAGGACTTCCAGGTGATCTTCGCCAACTCCAAGGTCTACTGCCCCCGCGGCGACAACCCCGGCTTCCTCGCCCTGCACAACACCCAGCACCCGGTGATCCCGATGTTCACCTCCCTGAAGGAGCTGCGGCGCTACGCGGGCAAGGAGTCGAAGTACTTCGTCATCACCGGGGCGGAGGTGATCGACCTGCTGCCGACGGGGTACGGGTTCGTCCTCGACATGGAGGGGGACCACCGGATGGTGTTCGACGCGAAGGCGGTCGAGCAGATGGTGGACTTCGCGATGCGGCGGATGTACGGGTAGGGGGGGTGCCCCTGGCCCGCCCCTTCGCCGCTCGTCCTCAAGCGCCGGACGGGCTGGATAGTGCGCCCCGGGCGCCGTACTCAGCCCGTCCGGCGTTTGAGGACAACCGCGCGGAGCGCGGTTTCGGGGGTGCGGGGGGCGCAGCCCCTGCAAGAAACGGTGAAAGGGTGGGGCCGGGGCACCCCTACCCGGCGGTGGCCCGCCGATAGAGCCGCTCCACCGCGTCCCCGAAATACGAGCTGTACGACGTCTCCTCGTCGCCCCCCTCGTCCTTCCCGCCCAGGACCCCCACCACGGTCCCCAGCCCACTCCCCGCGTCCACATCCGTGAGCAGCGGACTCCCGCTCGTCCCCCCGGGCAGCCCCGCGCAGTCGAACCGCAGCTGCGTGGCGCTCTCCCGCCGCACCACGCTCTGGCAGGACAGCGGGCGCTCCGCCTCCCCCGGGTAGCCGAGGACCCGCGCCGGGCGGTCCGCCGCCGGGCGGAAGGCGATGCGCTCGGCTCCCGTGACGTCCTCAACTCGCGTATCGGTGCCCACCTGACGCACCCGCAGGAACGCGACATCGTGGTCCTCGTCCCGGTCCGTCATCCACTCGGGGTCGACGTCGATCGACGTGGGGACCCAGACCCCGTACGGCGCCTCGCCGTCGTGGTAGCCGGGGGCGAAGGCGACGTCGGTGCGGAAGCCGTCGGTGTACACGCAGTGGGCGGCGGTGACCAGCAGGTCGCCCTTCCGGCTGTGCACGACGCTCGCGGTGCAGCCGTGCGCGGGCTCGTCCTGGTCGGTGTAGAAGAGGGGGCCGATCGCGGGCGAGGGCTCCCGGGGAGTCGCTTCCAGGGGACGGGACGGCGGCAGCGGCTCGGTCCGCGTGCCGCGGGCCGCCCGCGCGGAGGCCGGGCGCGGCCTGCCGGGCTCGGTGCGCACGGCGGAGGTCATGGCGTCGGCGGCCTCGTCCCCCACCCCCTCCGGCTCCGTGTAGTGGCCCGACGACTCGCCTTCGGCCAGCGGACCGTCGATGGCCACGCCCCGGGTCGCGACCAGGACGCCGAGGAGGGCCAGGGCCAGCACGGTGGCGAAGAGGACGGTGTAACCGGCCTTGCCGGGGCCGGCGGATCTGGCACGCATTGATCAAGTGTCCACCCTTCGCGCGGTGACCGCCGAATGTCCGGAGGGTGTGGCCGGGAACATGCCTTCCTTGCAGGTTGTTCAGTCTTCAACTAAATTGGAGCCGACCCGGGGGACGGAACGTCCGAGGAGGGCGACATGCCTGCTGTAACTGTGGAGAACCCGCTGAGCCTGCCGCGCGTGACGGCGCCGGTGGGGCCGACGGCCCGTCCGGTACTGGCGGTGTCGACCGCGCCCGCGGGT
Source organism: Streptomyces sp. URMC 126 (assembly GCF_051386555.1). Lineage (NCBI taxonomy): Bacteria > Bacillati > Actinomycetota > Actinomycetes > Kitasatosporales > Streptomycetaceae > Streptomyces > Streptomyces sp. URMC 126. Next base: position 1,178 of record NZ_JBPQTX010000230.1, on the reverse strand, counting down.
CTGGAGGGCGAGGGATTCCCGGTCCGCCGGGCCTTCGCCGGCATCGACTACCGGCACCTCGACCCGTTCATCATGATGGACCAGATGGGCGAGGTGGACTACGCGGCCGGGGAGCCGAAGGGCACCCCCTGGCACCCGCACCGCGGCTTCGAGACCGTCACCTACCTCATCGACGGCACCTTCGTGCACCAGGACTCGCACGGCGGCGGCGGTGTGATCACCGACGGCGACACCCAGTGGATGACCGCCGGCTCCGGCCTGCTGCACATCGAGGCGCCGCCGGAGGAACTCGTGGTCAGCGGCGGCCTGTTCCACGGCCTCCAGCTGTGGGTCAACCTGCCCCGCAAGGACAAGATGATCGCGCCCAAGTACCAGGACATCCGGGGCGGCAACGTGAAGCTGCTCGCCTCGGAGGACGGCGGCGCGCTGGTCCGGCTGATCGCCGGTGACGTCGCGGGCCACGTCGGCCCGGGCGCCACGCACACCCCGATAACGATGATCCACGCCTCGCTCAGCCCCGGCGCCCGGCTGGTGCTGCCCTGGCGGCCCGACTTCAACGCCCTGGCCTACGGCCTCGCCGGGCACGGCTCGGCCGGCACCGAGCGGCGGCCGTTCCACAGCGGGCAGTCGGTGGTCTTCGGCGCCGGGGACGCGCTGGTAGTCCAGGCCGGGGACGTCCAGGACTCCCGCAGCGAGCGGTTCGAGGTGGTGCTGCTCGGCGGCCGGCCGCTGCGCGAGCCGATGATGCACTACGGCCCGTTCGTCATGAACACCCACGCCGAACTGGCCCAGGCATTCGACGACTTCAAGGCCGGCCGGCTGGGGACGATCCCGGCGTCCTGAGCCGTACGCGAGGCGCGGCCCCGGACCGTACGGGCCGTACGGTCCGGGGCCGTACGGCCGGACGATCCCGAGCCGCAAGCGCCGCCCGACCCCGAGCCGTAAGCGCCGCCCGACCCCGGGCCGCGAGCCCCGCACGACCGGCCGGCTCAGACCCCCACCCCTGGTCCATTCATCCGGTGAATCACCCCAATGAGTGAAGGTGGTCGGCGTTCCCCTCCCCCGGCGCGGGGGAAGAAATCGGGCCCGTCCTCTCCGGTCCCGCCCCGCGGGGGCCGCCGGGACGGTGCCGCGGACGCGGTGGGGGCTCGCCCGGTTCAGGGGGTGAGCCCCTGTCT
>NZ_JBPQTX010000229.1:0-11494 GCF_051386555.1 Streptomyces sp. URMC 126 | reverse complement strand
CCGGCCCGCCAGGTGGCCCGGTTCCCCCAGCCGCTGGGCGAGCGCCACGGCCGGCCTGACCCCCGCCGCGGCGTTCCGCATCCACGCTTCGAAGTAGCCGCCGCCCGGCGCGCACAACGGCCGCAGCGGCGCGCTCTCCACGTCCCCCGCGTCCAGGATCAGCGCTGTGCGCCGGGGCGCGGGCTCGTCGTACGCGCCCTCCCGGTACTCCCGTACGACCCGGGCCAGCGCCTCGCCCGCCGGTTTGAGCCGGCGGTCGTTGGTGAACAGCCCGAGGTCGTACTCCAGGGCCGGGAAGTCGGCCAAGCCGCGGTCCACGTCGTGCGAGCACCACCAGGTGACGCCCCACAGCCCGGGGCAGTCCAGCGCGTTGCGGACCGTCGTGCGGGTGAACTCCGCCGCCCGCCCGGGCGGTACGTGCGGCGCGGGGGCGCCGACCTCCTGGAGCCAGACCGGGCGGCCCGGATCGTCGGCCCACGCCTTGGACAGCTCGATCAGGTACGCGGCGTGCAGCCCGGTCGCCGCGCCGTCCGGGCCGTGCCGCTGGGCGGTGCCGTTGAAGACCCAGGAGTGCACGGCGGTCATCGCGCCGATCCGGGCCGCGTGCGCGGGCGTGAACGGGTGCGTCCCGTCGTACCAGGCGGCGTCGTACGCGGCGTGCAGATGCGCCCGGCCCGGGGCGGCCCGCTCGCACGCCTCCGTCATCCGGCGCAGCCAGCGGCCCGCCTCGGCGGGGGTCACCCGGTCCGGGTCGGGGTGCGGGTCGCCGGCGAACTGGTTGGTCTCGTTGCCGACCGTCATCCCCAGGAAGTTGTCCCGCCCGGCGAGCGCCCCCGCCAGTTCGGCGAGGTAGCGGGCCTGCGCGTCGACGACGTCCGGGTCGGTGAACAGGTTGCGGCGGTGCCAGGTGGTCACCCACGAGGGGAGGAAGTCGAAGCTCGACAGATGCCCCTGGAGCCCGTCCACGGCGACGTCCAGGCCGCGCTCCCCGGCCTCGTCCACCAGCCGGACCAGCTGCTCGACGGCGCGCGGCCGGATCAGCGTCCGGTTGGGCTGGAACAGCGGCCAGAGCGGGAAGACCCGGATGTGGTCCAGGCCCAGGGACACCACGCAGTCCAGGTCGGCGCGGACGTCGTCGGGGTCGAAGTCGAGCCAGTGGTGGAACCAGCCGCGGCTCGGGGTGTAGTTGACGCCGAAACGCACACGGGCGGCGGGTCTCATGGAGCTCCTCTCCGGGACGATCCGGGGCGGGGTCAGCCCTTGACGGCGCCCTCGCCCGCCCCGCGGAAGAAGTACCGCTGGAGGCAGGCGAACAGCAGCACGAGCGGGGCCACCGCGATGACGGTCCCGGCGGCGACGAGCCGGGGGTTCTGCTGGAACGTGCCGTGCAGGAAGTTCAGGCCGACGGTCAGGGTGTAGCGCTCGGAGTCGGACAGCACGATCAGCGGCCAGAGGAAGTCGTCCCAGGCGCCCATGAACGCGAAGATCGCGACGACGGCCAGGGTGCCGCGTACCGACGGCAGGCCGACGCGGGTGAACCGCTGCCAGGTGTTCGCGCCGTCGACGACCGCGGCCTCCTCGATCTCGCGCGGGACGTTGGCGAACGCGTTCCGCATCAGCAGCACGTTCAGCGCGCCGACGGCACCGGGCAGCACGACGGCGGTGAGGGTGTTGTTCAGGTGGAGGTCGCGCATCATCGTGAACTGGGCGATGACCAGGGACTCCGCCGGGACGAGCAGCGCCACCACGAAGGCCAGCCCGGCGAGCCGGCGGCCCCGGAAGCGCAGCCGGGCCAGCGCGTAACCCGCCGTCGACGCCCCGGCCAGGTTGGTGATCACACTGGCCACCGCCACCGTCAGCGAGTTCAGGGCGTAGTCCCAGACGGGGACGATCTCGGCCACTTCCGCGTAGTTGTGCGCGGTGGGGTGCTCGGGCAGGAAGCGCGGCGGCGAGGTGTAGACGTCCTCCGTCGTGCTCTTGAACGAGGTGGAGAGCTGCCAGAGGAACGGGCCGACGGTCAGGGCCAGGACCATGAGCAGCAGCAGGTAGCGGAGTATCTTCTCCCCGGCCGAGGTCCTGGTCACGCGCCCCCCTCACGGCCGCCCGCGTCCGCCCCGCGGCCCGCGCGCAGCACCAGCAGCATCAGCAGCAACGCGATCACGAAGATCACCAGGGAGAGGGCGGAGGCGTAGCCGACGCGCCCGTCGAGCCCGGTGCCCGTCCGCTGCACCAGCATCACCAGCGTGGTGTCCTCCCCGGCCGGACCGCCGGTGGGCCCGGCCAGCAGGAACACCTCGGAGAACACCTTGAAGGCGGACACCGACGACAGGGCCCCGACCAGCACCATCGTGGAGCGGACGGCGGGCACGGTGACGCTGACGAAGCGGCGCAGCGGGCCGGCGCCGTCGACCGCCGCGGCCTCGTGCAGCTCGCGCGGGACGTTGGCCAGCGCGGCCAGGTAGATCACCATGTAGTAGCCGAGGCCCTTCCACACCGTCAGCGCCATGGCGCTGAACAGCAGCAGCCAGGAGTCGCCGAGGAAGGACACCGGCCCGGCGCCCAGCGCCTTGAGGATGCCGTTGACCAGCCCCCGGTCGTCCAGCATCCAGGACCAGATCAGCGCGACCGCCACCACCGACGCCACGACCGGGGTGTAGAACGCGGCCCGGAAGAAGCCCATGCCCGGCAGCCTCTTGTGCACCAGCAGCGCCAGCAGCAGCGGCAGCAGGACGGTGAACGGGACGACGAGGACCACGTACAGCGCGCTGTTCCGCAGCGCCACCCAGAACTGCTCGTCGTGCAGCATGTCCCGGAAGTTCCGCAGCCCGACCCACTGCCCGGGGACGAGCGTGCGGGCGTCGGTGAACGCGTCGTGGACGGTGGTCAGGAACGGGAAGAGGCTGAACGCGGCGAGGACGCCGAGCCCGGGCAGCAGGAGCAGCCAGGGGGCCGCGGGGTGGTGGAGGCGGACGCCTCTGCGGGCCATGGCCGGATCACTTCCGCCGCAGCAGCCGGTCGCTCCGCGCCACCGCGTCGTCGAGCGCCTCCTTCGGCGACTTCTTCCCCTGGAGGGCCTTGGCGACCTCGTTGCGCAGAATCGTCTTCATTTCGTCGCTCATCACCACGGGCGTGTAATTCACGGCGCCTTTCAGCGCTTTCGCGGAGGCGACCCGGACCCGGCCCTCGTCCGTCCCGTCGTCCTTCGTCCAGTACGGGTCGTCGAGCGAACCCTTGGTGCTGGGGAAGACGGCCACCCGATGCGCGAACGCCTCCTGGTTCTTGCGGTCGGTCACGAAATGGGCGAAGGCGATGGCGGCGGCCTTGTGCTTGCTGTTCCGGTTCACCGCGAGACCCATGACGTACATGTTCGGCTTTCCGGTGTTGTTCGGGGCGTCGGTGATACCCAGATTCCGGTACAGACTCGGCGCGTTCTTCCGGAAGTTCGCCAGGTCGTTGGCGCCGCCCGGATTCATGGCGACCTTCTGTTCCAGGAATTTCCGGCCCGCCTGTTCCGGGGTGCTCGTGAGCGCCTGCGGATCGAGCCCGCCGTCGTCGTGGAGCCGCTTGTACCGGGTCAGCAGCTCGACACCTTTCGGCTCGTTGTACGTGAACCGGGTGGCGGCCTCGTCCATCAGCCGCACGCCGTACCGGCCGAAGTCCTCGATCGCCGGGGTGCCCGCCAGGGTCGCCGTCCGGCCGCCCGACCGGCGGGACAGCTCCGCGGCCGCGGCGAACAGCTCGTCGTAGGTCCGCGGCGGCTTCTCCGGATCCAGACCGGCCTGCCGGAACAGGGCCTTGTTGTAGAACAGCGGGCCGGTGGTGAGGTACCAGGGGAACGCGTAGGCGCCGTCGAGGCCCGGCAGGGTGTTCCCCCGCCAGGCCTCCGCCGTGTACTCGTCCTTGAACTTCGCGGCCACCGGCTCCTTGTCGAGGTTCAGCAGCACGCCCGCCTTCGCCAGCGGAAAGGAGAGGTCCGGCGAGACGTTCACGACGTCGGGCAGGGTGCCGGCGGCGGCGTCCGCGCCGAGTTTGTCCGCGTAGTGCTCGGCGGGCTGGTCCAGCCACTTCACCGAGACGTCGGGATACTTCGTCTCGAATTCCTTCACCAGCGACTCGAAATAGTCCTTGTAACCCGCCCTGAGGTTCCAGGTCTGGAAGGAGATCCGGCCCTCGATCCGGCCGTCCGCCGCCGATCCGCCGCCCCCTCCGCCGTCCGATCCGCAGGCACTCAGCGCCAGTGCCAGGGCGAGCAGCGGAACGGCCGGCCGGACGGCTCTCCGGACGACTCGACGGGATCGGTGCATGGCCGGGCTCCTTCGGTCGGGCCGGAAGGTGGCGGTCCAAAAGGTGCACCCGGCAAGGGAGTCCCGTCAATACTTCCGTCAAGGACTAATGCGCTTTAGTGTGTTGGGGCCCGGGCCGGTGCCGGGCCCGCTCCGGACGCCCGAGGAGACCCCATGCGCCGCCGGCCGGCCCGCCGTCCCACCATCCGCGACATCGCCCGCCGCGCCGGGGTCTCCGAGAGCGCGGTGTCCTTCGCGCTCAACGGCCGCCCGGGCGTGTCGGACGGCACCCGCGAGCGCGTCCGGCGCGTCGCCGAACAGCTCGGCTGGCAGCCCAGCACGGCGGCCCGCGCGCTGTCCGGCGAGGGCTCCGCCACCGTCGGCCTCGTCCTCGCCCGGCCCGCCCGGACCCTCGGCGTCGAGTCGTTCTTCCTCCGGCTGGTCTCCGGCGTCCAGGAGGCGCTCGCCGTGCGCGGCCTCGGGCTGCTCTTCCAGGTGGTCGAGGACGTGACCGCCGAGTGCGCCGTGCACCGCCGCTGGTGGGCCGAGCACCGCGTCGACGGCCTCCTCGTCGTCGACCCGCGCGCCGACGACCCCCGGTTCGCCCCGCTCGCCGGACTCGGACTGCCCACCGTGGTGATCGGCGCGATGGACGACGCCGGCTGGGAGGCGGACCCGGACACCGCGATCTCCAACCTCTGGGCCGACGACGCCGAGGCCATGGACTCCGTCGTCGCCCACCTGGACGCCCTCGGCCACCGCCGCCTCGCCCACGTCACGGGCCTGGAGGAACTGGCCCACACCCGCCGCCGCGGCGCCGCCCTGCGCCGGGCCGCGGAGCGCCACGGCCTCCACGTCACCTCCGTCACCACGGACTACTCCGACGTCCAAGGCGCCGAGGCCACCCACCGGCTGCTCGGCGCGCCCCACCCGCCCACCGCCGTCGTCTACGACAACGACGTGATGGCCGTCGCGGGCCTCGCCGTCGCCGCCCGCCGCGGCCTGGCCGTCCCGTCCGGCCTCTCCATCGTCGCCTGGGACGACTCCGTCCTCTGCCGCAGCACCCACCCGCCCCTGACCGCCCTCGTCCGCGACACCGCGGCTTTCGGCCGGCGGGCCGCCGAGGAGCTGATCGCCCTGCTGGACGGCGGGCCGGCCCGGCGGATACGGGACGCCACACCCCGGCTGGTGGCCCGGGGGTCCACGGGCCGGCCGGGGTGTGGCTGAGAAGAAGGGCCTTCCCCCGGAGCCCCGGCCGGGCGAGGATGTGCCCCTACGGGAAGCGCGCGACGGGGGTCGGCCGCCGGTACCGGCGACCGCGCCGGGCCGGCTCCGCCGCGTCCCGTTCCGGCGGTCCGCCCGGGCCGCGGCGCGCCCCCGCGACCGCCCGCGCCAGGACACCCGTCAGGAGAACCGCATGGACACCCCGCCCCGGCCCGCCGCGGCCTCCCCGCGGCTCGACGCCGTCGTCGTCGGAGCCGGCTTCTCCGGCCTCTACCAGCTCCACCGGCTACGCGAACTGGGCCTCCGCACCCGGGTGTTCGAGGCCTGCGACGACATCGGCGGCACCTGGTACCGGAACCGCTACCCCGGCGCCCGCTGCGACGTCGAGAGCACGGCGTACTCGTACTCCTTCTCCCCGGAGCTCGACCAGGAGTGGGAGTGGAGCGAGCGGTACGCCGCGCAGCCGGAGATCCTGCGCTACCTCCACCACGTCGCCGACCGCTTCGACCTGCGCCGCGACATCACCCTGCGCACCCGCGTCACCCGGGCCGTGTACGACGAGGACGGCCACCTCTGGCAAGTGTCCACCGACACCGGGGAGACGGTCACCGCGCGGTTCGTCGTGCTCGCGTCCGGCTGCGTGTCGGCCGTCAACGAACCGGACATACCTGGCCTGGGCACCTTCGCGGGCGCGGTCCACCACACCGCCGACTGGCCGCTCGACGGCGTCGACCTCACCGGCAGACGGGTCGGCGTGATCGGCACCGGCTGCTCCGGCGTCCAGGCCGTCCCGGTGATCGCGGAGCAGGCCGCCGAGCTCACCGTCTTCCAGCGCACCCCCGTCTACGCGCTGCCGTCCCACAACCGCCCGCTGACCGCGGCCGAGATCGCCGCGATCAAGGCCGGCTACCCGGAGTTCCGGGCCGCGCAGCGGCTGTCCCGGGGCGGGACCGTCTTCGAGCCGCCCACCAAGTCGGCCCTGGAGGCGGACGACGCCGAGCGCGCGGCCGCCTACGAGGCCGCCTGGGAATCCGGCGTCCTCAGCGGACTGCTCCGCACCTACACCGACATCCTCGTCGACGAGGCCGCCAACGAGACCGTCGCCGAGTTCGTCCGCTCCAAGATCCGGTCGATCGTGGCCGACCCGGCGACGGCCGAGGCCCTCTCCCCGCGCACCTTCCCGTTCGCGACCAAGCGCCCCTGCCTCGACACCGGCTACTACGCCGCCTTCAACGAGCCGCACGTGACCCTGGTGGACCTCGCCAGGACCCCGATCGAGGAGATCACCCCCAAAGGCGTCCGGACCGCCGACCGCGAGCACTTTCTCGACGTCCTCGTCCTCGCCACCGGCTTCGACGCCCTGACCGGCTCCCAGGTCGCCGTCGACATCGTCGGCAAGGGCGGCGCGACCCTCCGCGAGAAGTGGGCGGACGGCCCCCGGAACCTCCTGGGCCTGGTCTCGGCCGGCTTCCCCAACCTCTTCACCGTCCTCGGGCCGCTCAGCCCGTCGGTCCTGAGCAACGCCGTCTTCTCCATCGAGCAGCACGTCGAGTGGATCACCGACTGCATCGCCCACCTGCGCGGGACCGGCGCCACCGAGATCGACGCCACCCCGCGCGCCGAGGACGACTGGTGCGCCCACGTCGCCGACCTCGCCTCCGGCACGCTCTACCCGGCCGCCGCCTCCTGGTACATGGGGGCGAACGTCCCGGGCAAGCCGCGGGTCTTCCTGGCGTACACGGGCGGCGCCGACCGGTACCGGGCGGAGTGCGACGCTGTGGCCCGGGACGGCTACCGGGGATTCGCCCTCTCCTGAGCGGCGGCGGACCGCCGCCAGGCCAAGGAGCAGCGAACCGGCGAGGGAGACGGCGAAGACGAGCACCGCGTACGGGACGAGGGCGAGCCGGTACCCCCGGAGAGCATGGTCGGCACTGAAGATCACCATCTCGTGGACGAGGTAGAACGCGAAGGACACCTCGCCCAGGTACACATGGACCCGGCCCCGGAACACCGTGCGCCGCCCCTCGGCGTCGGCCCGCGCGACGGCGGCGACGGCGAGCGTGTACGGCACCACCGTGCAGGCGCTCCAGTGGAAGCCGTCCGGCACCCGGCGCGCCGCCCAGAGGACGGCGCCGGCGCACAGCGCCAGGCTCACCGTCACCCCCGGGCCCCGCCGCGGGGAATAGGGACGGGCTCTCCCGTGCCGGGAGGCCGGCGCACGGCCGAGGTGACGTGGTGACGTCCTTTCGCGTGACGGTCGCTTCGGCCCGCACGCGTACTTGTCCCTTGCGGGCCTCAGCGTTCCCGGGGGCCTCGACGGCCCCTTACCTCACACCGTCCGTGCGGGTCCGGTGACGGTCCGTCCCCGCCGTGCCGCCCGCCCCGCCCGGGCCCGGCACCCCGGATCATGACCTTCCGCTTTTGTGCGATTTAATTGCGAGGTATTCGCAACAGCAACTGAGCAGTGAACAGGGGTGGAGGGCATGACGGCCCGGTCCATACGGGGAGCGGCCGCCACGGCCGCGGCAGTCGTCCTGGCCGCGGGAGCGGCCGCCTGCTCCAAGCCCGACGGCGGTGACACCGCCGGAGCCGGCAAGGACTCCCTCGTCGTCGGCCTCGCCAACGAGCCCGAGACCCTCAGCCCCCTGCTCGGCTACGGCAAGGACGGCAACTCCAAGATCTTCGACGGGCTGCTGAGCCGCGACGCGGACATGAAGCTCCGCCCGGCCCTCGCCGCGTCCCTGCCGAAGATCACCGACGGCGGACGCACCTACACGTTCAGCCTCCGGCACGGCGTGAAGTTCAGCGACGGCAAGCCCTTCACCGCCGAGGACGTGGTCTTCACCTACCGGACCATCCTCGACGAGAAGACCAACAACGCGAACAAGGGCGAGCTCGACGCCGTCGACAAGGTCACCGCCCGCGGCGACGACACCGTCGTCTTCTCCCTGAAGTACCCCTACGCGCCCTTCGCCGAGCGCACCGTCCTGCCGATCGTCCCCGAGCACGCCGCCAAGGGACAGGACGTCAACACCGGCCCGTTCAACACCAAGCCCATCGGCACCGGCCCCTACGTCCTCACCGGCTGGAGCAAGGGCGAGAAGCTCACCTTCAAGGCCAACCCCGGCTACTGGGGCGGCGAGCCGAAGGTCAAGAAGCTCACCATGGCCATCATCAAGGACGACGACGTCCGCGCCACCCGGCTGCGCAGCGGCGACCTCGACGGCGCCATCCTGCCGCCCAACCTGGCCAAGGGCTTCAAGGGCGACACCGGCAAGACCACCCTCACCGCCAAGACCACCGACTTCCGCGGCGTGACGCTGCCCACCGCGAACAAGGTCACCGGCGACACCGCCGTCCGCCGCGCCCTCGATCTCGCCGTCGACCGCGACGCCATGGTCAAGAGCCTGCTGGAGGGCGCGGGCCGGGCCGGCTACGGGCCCGTCCCCACGAACAGCGAGTGGTTCGCCAAGGGCACCGAGCGCCCGTACGACCCGGAGAAGGCGAAGAAGCTCCTGGACGACGCGGGCTGGAAGCCCGGCGGCGACGGCATCCGCGAGAAGGACGGCGCGCGCGCCGAGTTCACCCTCTGGTTCCCCGCCGGCGACAAGCTCCGCCAGGAGCACGCCCTCGCCTTCGCCTCCGACGCCAAGAAGATCGGCATCCGGGCCAAGGTGCAGAGCGGCACCTGGGAGGTCATCGAGCCGCGCATGAAGGACGACGCGGTCCTCGCCGGCGGCGGCAACCCGGCCGACCCCGACTTCGACCTCTACAACCTGCTGCACTCCTCCCTCGCCCTCGACGGCTTCAACAACATGGCCGCCTACAAGAACCCCGAGGTCGACAAGGCCCTGGAGGACGGCCGGCGCAGCGGCGACAAGGCCGCCCGCAAGGCCGCCTACGACAAGATCCAGCACGCCCTCGCCGACGACCCCGGCTATGTCTTCCTCACCCACGTCGACCACCTCTACGTGGTGAAGAACCGCTGGAAGGACCTCACCACCCAGGTCGAGCCGCACGACCACGGCCTCGGCGCCGGCCCCTGGTGGAACGTCGAGGACTGGCAGCCCAAGCGGTGAGCACCCGCAGGACGGCCCTTCCCTGGGGGCCGATGGCCCGCATGGCGGGACGGCGACTGCTCGCCGCCGTCCCCGTCCTGCTCGTCGTGACCTTCGCCGTCTTCGCCGTGGCCGCCGCCTCGCCGTTCGACCCCGCCCGGGTCTACGCGGGCGGCGGCGGCCCCGGCACCGGCCGGGACGTCCTCGACCAGCTCCGCCACAACCTCGGCGCCGACCGGCCGTTCGCCGTCCGCTGGTGGGACTGGCTGACCTCCGCCCTCACCGGCGACCTCGGCGTCTCCACCACCCTGCGGCAGCCCGTCGCCCAGGCCATCGGCGAACGCATCGGCTGGTCCGTGCTGCTCTGCGGCACCGCCTTCGCCGTCGCCGTCCTCGTCGGCACCGCGCTCGGCGTGCTCGCCGCCCGGCGGCGCGGCGGGCTCCTCGACCGGGCCGTCACCTCCCTGGCCTACGTCCTGGAAGCGGCCCCGCCGTTCTGGCTCGGCCTGCTGGCCGTCTGGTTCTTCGCCCTCAAGACCGGCGCGCTGCCCGCCGGCGGCCTCACCGACACCGGCAGCGACACCGTCACCGCCGGACAGGTCGCCTCCCACCTGGTACTGCCCGCGGCCGTCCTCGCCGTCACCCAGCTGCCGTGGTTCGTGCTGTACGTCCGCCAGGGCGTCGGCGACGCGCTCGACGAGGACCCCGTACGCGGGGCCCGCGCCCGCGGCCTCGCCGAGCGCACCGTGCTGCTGGGCCACGCTCTCCGCTCCGGACTGCTGCCGGTCCTCACCCTGATCGGCTCCCGCGTCCCCGAACTGATCACCGGAGCCCTGCTCGTGGAGACCGTCTTCAGCTGGCCGGGCATCGCCTCCGCCACCGTCGACGCCGCGACCGGCGCCGACTTCCCGCTGCTCGCCGCGCTCACCGTGCTCGCCACCGCCGCCGTGCTCGTCGGCAACCTGCTGTCGGACGTGCTGTACGGGCTCGCCGACCCGAGGGTGGGCTTCGATGGCTGACGTCGCACTGCCCGTTCGGCGCCTCCCCAAGGGCGCGGTGAGCGCCGCGCTCGTCGCCGTCACCGTGCTGGCCGTGATCCTCGTCCCGCTGTTCGTCCCCCTCGACGAACAGGCCGTCGACCTCGGCGCCAAGCTCCGGGCCCCCAGCGCCGCCCACCCCTTCGGCACCGACGAGGTCGGCCGTGACCTGCTGCTGCGCTCCGTCTACGGGCTGCGGGTCTCGCTCCTCGTCGGGGCGGTCGCCGCGCTCGTCGCCACCCTCGTCGGCACCGCCGTGGGCGCCCTGGCCGGGGCGCTCGGCGGCTGGGCCGACCGCGTCGTCATGCGCGTCGTCGACCTCTTCTCCTCCGTGCCGCACCTGCTGCTCGGCATCTTCGTGGTGGCGATGTTCCGCCCCGGCGTCGGCCCGGTCATCGCGTCCATCGCCGTCACCCACTGGCTGTCCACCGCCCGCATCGTCCGTGCCGAAGTGCTGTCGATGCGCTCCCGCCCGTTCGTCGACGCGGCCGTCTCCGGCGGCGCGTCACGGCTGCGGATCGCCGTCCGCCACCTGCTGCCGGGCGTCCTGCCACAGGCCGGGCTGGCCGCCGTCCTGATGATCCCGCACGCGATCTGGCACGAGTCGGCCCTGTCGTTCCTGGGCCTTGGCCTCCCCACCCACCAGGCCAGCCTGGGCAACATGGTGCAGGCCGCGCGGGGCTCGCTGCTGGCCGGCGACTGGTGGCCGACCCTCTTCCCCGGCCTGTTCATCATCGTCCCCACCCTGGCCGTCGCGGGCCTGGCGGCCGCCTGGCGCGAACGCCTCTCGCCCCGGCGGCGATCGGAGCTGACGCTGTGATGGTCCCCACCCCGCCCCGACCCGATTCTCGCGGGGGAGAGCCCCCGCGCACCCCCCGGACGACCGGGGGCT
>NZ_JBPQTX010000228.1:0-11581 GCF_051386555.1 Streptomyces sp. URMC 126 | reverse complement strand
CTCCCCCGCCGCCCCGTCCCCTTTCCACGCCCCGCCACCGGGCCCGGGCTTCCCCGGCCCTATCATCGGGGCGCGAGTGGTCTTTCCAGGTGCCGACAGCACCTCGAAAAGCGGGGGTTCCGGGTGTAGGAAGGGAGTTGTTCATTGGATGCGGAGGTGCTGCGCCAGATGCTCACGGAGCGCCGGGCAGCCATCAGCCCGGAAGGGCTGGGGCTGGTCCGGATGGATCCCCGGGGAAGAAAGTCCCCGGGTTTGACGCAGGCCCACATGGACCACTTACTCCTGCGCGCTCCGGGCACGTACGGCAAGCTGGAACGCGGCGTCCTCGACAATCCCGCGCCCGAATATCTGCGTGACGTGGCCCATATTCTCGGCCTCACCGAACAGGAATGGGTCGTCTTCTACGGATACGCCCGTGGCGAGCAGCCGCCGTTCCCGCTCGCCGAGGGTTCCCGGATTTCCACCCCCCACCACTGGCGGGAGGTGGTCACCGAGTCCCGTGGCATCACCTACATCAGCGACAGCCTCTGGAACGTCCACGCCTACAGCCGCGGTTTCGCAGGTTTGTTCCCCGGCCGCCGCGTACCGCACAACACCATGCACTGGATGCTTTTCGACCAGGGCGCCCGCACCGTCACACTGCTCGACTGGGAGAACCGGTGGGGACCGGTGGCCGTTCCCCAGCTCCGGCTGGCACTGGTCCGGCACAAAGGCGACCCGGTTCTCGAGTGGCTGACGGACCGTTGTCTGGCCGACCCGCTGCTGAGCAGGTGGTACCGGAGTGTCCCGTCCGGACACGCCCACCCGGACGGAGCGATCCGGCCGTGGCGCCACCCGGAGCGGGGTCCCGGGACCGTCACCATGTGCGTCAGCGAACTTTCCGGGTTTCCCGGGCTACGCCAATTCCAACTCACGTTCCGAACGGACGAGGAGACCGCCACCGAATACCCGGAACCCGATCTGCGCAGCCACGACCCCGCCGGGTTCTATCCGGCCTGCGCACCCGTGCCGTGACCGGATCACGAACGCCAGGCGCCGGTACCGCCGGTGGCGACGAAGCCCGGGCCGAAGGCGAGCAGGAGCCCCGGGGCGTCGGCCGGTGGCGGATCCTCGTGCGTCCGGGCGAGGACGTCCAGAACGGCCACGCCGCCCAGGTTGCCGTTGGCGGCCAGGCTGTCCCAGGAGTGCCGCAGCCGCTCACGGTCCAGCGCGAGTTCCTCGGCCACGCTGTGCAGGATGCGCGGCCCGCCGGGATGGGCGACCGTCCATTCCGGCCGGAACGGCCGCTCGGCGGCGGCGGTCGCCAGCCAGTCCTTGAGGGCGGGCATCGCCTCGCCCGCGGCTTCTATGGCCTTGCGGCTGGAGTTGAAGTGGAAGCCGCTGCCGTCCAGATGTGCCCAGTAGCGGTCGCGGCTGTACGGGAGCAAATACTCCCAGGTGGAGTCGATCCGCAGACCGGGCGACAGCGGTTCGTCGGTGACCACGCAGGCGCCGGCCCCGTCGCCGAAGAGCACCTTGTAGATCATGGATTCCACCGAGGTGTCCCGCTGATGGTAGATGGCGCTGAAGGTCTCGGCGACGGCCACCAGGCACCGGCTGCCCGGGTGCGCGGCGACCAGGTCGGCCGCGCGGACCAGGCCCTGGGCGCCACCCGAGCAGGCGAGGGACGCCATCGGGACGCGCCGGATGTCGGGCCGCAGGCCGAGTGCCTGGACGAGGTGGACGTCGAGTCCGGGGACCGCCCACGAGGTGCTGTGGCTGGTCACGAGGCAGTCGATGTCCGCGGGCTCCAGGTTCGCGTGGGCGAGAGCGCCGCGAGCGGCTTCCTCGGCGAGCCGGCAGGCGTCGGCGAAGGCCACCCGGTTGCGCTCCTCGACCGGTGCGTCGCCCGAGACGGTCGGCGAGCTGAGCGGACGGGCGAACCTGCGGGTGACGACCCCGGTGGCCCGGACGATGCGCAAAGTGGCGGCCAGGCGCGGGAGTTCGCCATGGTGGGACTGGATGTCGTCACAGATCTCGTCGGTGGTGACGACGTGTTCGGGCAGCGCTATGGCGGGCCGCGCGACGTAGGCGGGCAAGGGGTCCTCCACGGTGGGTCGGTGCGGGGGGCTGCACCCGGCGGCGGCCACCGCGGGGTGGCCGTCCGTCCGGGTAAGTTCGGGCTCATGTGGCGCGGAGGATCGCCGGTCCGGTGTGCCGGCGTTCCTCACCCGGGCGGAAGATCATGACCATGAGGCGGGCCCGCGGCGAGGCGAGCGGCTCGGCCGTGCACAGGGACACCCAGCCCGGGCCGAGCCGGGCATGCCGCAACGGCCGTTCGTCGCCGTCCGGGTGGATGTACGACCCGCCCCCCGCCTCGTACAGCGGGCCGGCGACCGGGTCGGCCAGGACGTCCTTCTCGATCCCCGAGAGCGTCTCGTCGTGCGGCAGTGCCGCCATCGCGGCGCGCAACTGCGGCAGCACCATGGGGAGCCAGTGCTCGTCCCAGCCCATCAGGACCTCACGGGCCTCCGGCGCCAGGAGCATCCACCGCATGGTGTTGGTGGGAACCCGTCCGCTCGGGAAAATCTCGGCGAACGCCTTGTTGTACGTGACCACCCGCCAGGACTGGTCCGTGATGTAGGCGATGTGGGAGATGCCGTCGATAACGTCCTGCCACGCTCCGCGGACTTCCGTACCGGACCGCGGGTGAAGCGGCGTCGGCGGATCCCGGTGAAGCGTGTAGAGCCAAAGCAACGACCACTCGTGTTCGTTGAACGCCAGCAGCCTGGCTACATCCCGCAATAAGTCCTCGGGTGGATTGGGGTAGTTACCCGTCTCCAACCTGTTGTACGTTCCGTGAGTACGGTGCAACAGTTGATCGATCTGCGATTGCGTGAGCCCGGGAGCCCGTCGTCCCTGCCGGGACGGCCTACTCAAACCGTATTCTTCCGGGGCGATGAGCGCCCTTCGTTCGCGCAACAGCCACTGAAGCGCCCCCTTGTCCATCTACCCCCCATTACCACGCCTCCCCCCACGAGGGAAGACGCTTTAGTCCGAGAGTTTTTCGGAGGAAAAGTTCCCCGCTGTAATGATCGCATCTCTCCTGCATCATCAGACTCGGGTTCGACCTACGGGGGTGATCGAACCCGATTCGCCGTCCACGGCGAGTGATGCATCAGTTACGGGAGGGGAACATGCGATCATCCTTCGACGGGAAATGGCGGCAGTGGGCGGAGTTGATACGGCGCCAGTTACCGCGTTCGGGTTTACGTTCTCCCTTCAGGGCCGCCACCGCTCATCGCGAAGTTAGCCCTGTCCTCAACGGCTGAAAAGACACCCCACGGCAAGTGAGGGATCGCGGTCCGACGGAGGGGAACCGTCGGGCTCCCGCCACACGGTCGGCCCTGTTCACGGGTGCCGGGCCACGGCGGGCACCGATCACGGGGACGCCGCTGATCTAAACGCAAAAAGTGGGCAAAAACAAGCCTTTCCAGGTTTGCGAATGCCCCCGCCGGGATCAGGACGCGACGAAGCGTCCACGCACCGGTGTGAAGGAACCGGACCGAGCCCGTCGCGCCCCACCGCCGCGGGCCCGTAACCGTTGAAGGGGCGTCCCGGGGATCCGGGAACAGCCCTTAGGGCCTCCCACGCACAGAAGCCCGAAGAGCCGCCGGAAGCCTCCGAGAGCCGCCGATCGGAGGGCCGCCGGGAATCCCGAGACCCGGAGAACCGCCGGCAGACGTCGTCGAGCATCGGCGAGAGACGCCCAAGCCGTCACCGGGGGCGACTGTCGCTCCGGGCGCGGCCGTTGTGGACGGCCGTGGACGGGCGCCGGCCCGCGCGAGCGGGCGAGCGGGCGCGTCAAGCGAACCCCGGCGTCAAGCCGCCGCGGCCGGCTGGTCCGGGCGGATGATGGCGAACGGCGCCCCGTACGGGTCGGCCAGCCAGGCGATCCGGCCTACTCCGGCCACGTCGGCGGCCGGCATCAGGACCGAGCCGCCGCCGCCCTCCGCCGACGTGACCACCGCGTCCGGGTCGGCGACGGCGAAGTAGGGGATCCAGCGCGGCCGATCGCCCTCCTGGAGGGGGGCCACCCCGCCGAAGGACGCGTCCCGTTGGTCGCCCTCCGCCGTGGAGAGCACCTTGTAGACCATCCCCGGAACCTCCATGTCCGTGACCCGCCACCCGAAGACACCGCGGTAGAACGCGTACGCCGCGGTCGGGTCGGCCACGTGCAACTCGGCCCAGCACAGCGCGTTCTCCTCCGAGGCGCGTTCCAGTCCGCCCACGCGCGCGGGCTGCCAGACGGCGAACTCGGCGCCGCCCGGGTCCGTGAAGCAGGCCATCCGCCCGGCGTCCATCACGTCGAACGGCGCCACCCGCACCGTGCCGCCGCCTTGCTCCACGGACTTGGCGGTGGCGTCCGCGTCCGGTGTCCGGAAGTAGACCGTCCAGGCCGAGGACGCGCCCTCCTCGGTCAGGGGACCGACGGCCGCGACGGTGGCGCCGTCGCGGCGGAAGAAGCCGTAACCGCCCGCCTCGGGACCGGCGGACTCGAAATCCCACCCGAAGACCGCTCCGTAGAAGTCGGCGGCCCGTCCGGTGTCGGGGCTCCCCAGATCGAGCCAGGTGGGCGAGCCGGTGACGAAATCGGTGGTGAGCATGGCCGTGAACCCCGTCTCTCCTCGTACCGCGGGCCTCGCGCCGCGCGCGGCGTCTTCCCGTCTTCTGCCCCGTTCCCAGTCTGGCACCGGCCCCGGGCCCCCGCCCGGTACGGCACGGGCCGCCCGCGTGCGCCCCGGCGGCGACCGCGCGAGCATGGGGAGAGGGGAGGCGAGGGGAGGTGAGGGGAAGTACGGCGCGGTGCGCCCCGCGGCACGCGTCACGGCGCCCGGACGGGGCACGCGCGAGGGGGAGACCACGAAGGCGCAGTCAGGAGGTACCACCATGACCACCGCCAAGGACATCATGCACGAGGGCGCGCAGTGGATCCCCAAGACGGAGACGCTGCTCAACGCCGCCCGGCGGATGCGCGACCTGCACGTCGGCGCGCTCCCCGTCAGCGACGAGAACGAACGCCTGTGCGGCATCATCACCGACCGGGACATCGTGGTGAAGTGCGTGGCCGAGGGTCACGACACGTCCCGGTGCACCGCCGCCGACCTGGTCCAGGGCACGCCCCGCTGGGTCGACGCGAACGCCAGTGTGGAGGAGGTGGTGCGGGAGATGGGCACCCACCACGTCCGCCGGCTGCCGGTGATCGAGAACAAGAAGCTGGTCGGCATGATCAGCGAGGCGGACGTCGCCCGCAACCTCCCCGAGGACCAGGTGCACGCGTTCGCGTCCCAGGTCTACGCGACGCCGCCGCAGACCTGACGTCCCGAGACAGCGCCGGGCCGGTCCGGGGCCGTCTCCGGGGCGGTCCGGGGCCGTCTCCGGTCCAGGACGCCTCCGGGCCGGTCCCGGAAGCGCGCGGGCCCGCTTCCCCGGCCGGCAGCCCCCGGACGGCAGCCCCGCCGGGTCCCGGGCGGCTCCGCGCCCTGTCCGCGCCGCCGCCCGCCCGCTATCCTCCGAGCACGCCCGCGCCGGGCACCCACCGCCACGGTCCGCGCCGGCCGCGCCCACGGCCCGCGTCCGTACCGCACCCGCACCGCGGGCGCACGGTACGCGCCGCCGGACGCCCGGTGCGCTCGGAGGTCGTCATGCGCCCGCTCACCGTCCCGCGCCCGCTCCTCACCCGCCGCACTCGGCACCGGCTGGCCGCGGACGCGGCGCTCCTCGTCGTGGCCGCCGCCTTCGCCGTGCCGCTGCTCTGGCTGGCGCTGGCCTCGGTGGACGCCGAGGCGGGGCTGAGCGTACGGGCCCCCGACGCGCCCACGGCCGGCAACTTCTCGGCCGTGCTGACGGACGAGATCACCTTCACACCGATGCTCAACAGCCTGCTGCTGTGCGGCGGCGCGACCGCCCTCACGGTGGCCTGCGCGGCCCTCGCCGCGTACCCGCTGTCGCGCTCCCGGTCCCGCTTCGCCCGCTCCTACCTGCTGACCATCCTCTTCATGACCTGCCTCCCGATCACCGCGATCATGGTGCCGGTGTACGGGCTCTTCGTCCGGATCAACCTCGTCGACACCATGTCCGGCACGATCCTCTTCCTGGCCGCCGCCCAACTGCCGTTCGCCGTCTGGCTGATGAAGAATTTCATGGACGAGGTACCGGCATCGCTGGAAGAGGCGGCCTGGACGGACGGCGCGGGCCGGTTCACGACGCTGGTGCGGATCGTCCTGCCGCTGATGGGACCCGGTACGGCCGTCGTGGCCGTCTACTGCTTCGCGCTGATGTGGGGCAACTTCTTCGTCCCGTTCCTGCTCCTGCTGTCGCCGGACCGGCTGCCGGCGTCGGTCACCGTCTTCACGTTCTTCGGCAACCACGGACAGGTGGCCTACGGTGAGCTGGCCGCGTTCTCGATCCTCTACTCGACGCCCGTCGTCCTGCTCTACGCCCTCGTCGCCCGCCGGCTCGGCGGCGGCTTCGCCTTGGGCGGGGCGGTGAAAGGCTGACCGCACGGGCCCGGGCGCCCCTGCGCCCCAAGCGCCTGGCGCCCTTCCCCGCGCGCCCCGGAGCACCCCCGCGCGCCCACGCCGTGCGCCCCCAGGATGACCGCCGTCCGTCTCAAGGACTACGCGCCGGGCCCCGCCGCTCCCGAAAGTGCGACGTCGCATTCCGGTCCAGCGGCTGACGCCCGGCCGGTTTCCGGCGCGGAGACTGGACGGGTCCCTGTCCCCGTCCGTTTCCGCCCGCACGGCCTCCGGTCCCGTCCGGTGCCCGCGGAAGCGGCAGTCCCGTCCCGAGGAGCCTCCTTGTCCCCTACGGCCGCCCCGACCACCCCCCGCACCGGAGCCGTCGTGGCCCGCGCCACCGGCCTGAGCAAGGTCTACGGCGAGGGGGAGACCCGGGTGACCGCGCTGGACGCGGTCGACGTCGAGTTCCGCCGGGCCGAGTTCACCGCGATCATGGGCCCGTCGGGTTCGGGCAAGTCGACGCTGATGCACTGCATGGCCGGCCTGGACACCGTCTCGTCCGGTTCCGTCCGGATCGGCGACACCGAGCTGTCCGCGCTCGGCGACCGGCAGCTGACCCGGCTGCGCCGGGACAAGGTGGGCTTCGTCTTCCAGGCGTTCAACCTGCTGCCGACGCTGACCGCGCTGGAGAACATCACCCTGCCGATGGACATCGCGGGCCGCAAGCCCGACCCGGCGTGGCTCCAGGAGATCGTGACCGCCCTGGGCCTCGCGGAACGGCTCGCCCACCGGCCCAACCAGCTCTCCGGCGGCCAGCAGCAGCGCGTCGCCGTGGCCCGCGCGCTCACCTCCCGCCCCGAGCTCGTCTTCGCCGACGAGCCCACCGGCAACCTGGACTCGCGGGCCGGCGCCGAACTCCTCGGCTTCCTGGGCGAGTCGGTACGCGCCTTGGACCAGACGGTGGTGATGGTCACCCACGACCCGGTGGCGGCCTCGTACGCGGACCGGGTGCTGTTCCTCGCGGACGGGCGGATCGTGGACGAGATGCCGCGGCCGACCGCTTCGGCGGTGCTGGACCGCATGAAGGCCTTCGAGGCCCGCGGCCGGACGAGCTGACCGCGCGGCACACGAGCACGGGCGCCCCGCCGCCGACCGGACAAGCCGACCGGACAGCCGCGTCCGGACAACCTCCGAGCACCTCGACCGGCACCCGGACAACCGGCACCCCACCGGCACCCGGACAACCCACGTGCCGCCCGGCAGCCGACGACCGGGCGGGCCCCCTGACCCCCACCCGGCGTCCGGACAACCGGCGCCCCACCCGGACAACCGGCCCCCACCGGCCGACACGCCGGCGCGCCAGCCGACACGACAGCCGCAGGCCCCCACGCCGGCCACCGGCCGACCAGACCCCCGATCCCAGGACCACCCATGTTCCGTACCGCCCTGCGCAACCTCCTCGCGCACCGGACGCGCCTGCTGATGACCGCCCTCGCGGTCCTCCTCGGCACCGCCTTCGTCTCCGGCACGCTGGTCTTCAGCGACTCCGTGAACAAGGCGTACCGCGACAAGACCTCCCGCAGCCTCGACGACGTCGCCGTCTCCGTGACCTCGTCGGGCGGCGGCCCGGGCCGGGACGGCGGGCTCGGCCCCCGAGCGGCCGACCGGATCCGCGCGCTCCCCGGCGTCGCCTCCGTACGGCCCTCCGTCACCGGAACCGTCACCGTCGCCGACCGCCACAACGAGTCCGCCGGCAGCGAATGGGGCAGCACCGGCGCCAACTACGTGCCCGGCCCGGACGGCAAGGACCGCCGCTACCCGCTCGTCACGGGCCGCGGCCCGCGCTCCGCCGGAGAGGTCGCGCTCGACACCAAGACGGCGGCGAAGACCGGCGCACGGCTCGGCGGCACCGTACGGCTGGCCATGGACGGGCCGGTGATGACGAAGAAGCTGGTCGGCACCGTGAAGACCGACGACCCCCGGGTCGGCGCCGGCGGCAGCCTGGCCCTCTTCGACACGGCCACCGCCCAGAAGCTCCTCGGGACCCCGGGCACCTTCGACGAGCTGGTCGTCACCGCCACCCCCGGCACCGACCCGAACGCGCTGACCGCCCGCGTCCGTGCCGTCCTCCCCTCCGACGCGCAGGCGAGGAGCGGCACCGAGCTGGCGGCCGAGCAGTCCAAGGCCATCGACGAGGAAACCGGCGCGATCCGCAAGACGTTCCTGGTCTTCGCCGCGGTCTCCCTCTTCGTAGGCATCTTCATCGTCGCCAACACCTTCACCATGCTCATCGCCCAGCGCACCCGGGAGATCGCCCTGCTGCGGGCCGTGGGCGCCACGCGCCGCCAGGTCGTGCGCTCGGTCCTGATCGAGGCCGGACTGCTCGGCCTGATCGCCTCGGCGGCCGGCTTCCTGCTGGGTCTCGGGGTGGCCGTCGGCATGCGGTCCCTGCTCGGCGCCAACGGCGCGGAGCTCCCGGACGGGCCGCTGGTCGTCACCCCCACGTCGGCGCTGTCCGCCCTCGGCGTCGGGTTCCTGGTGACCGTCCTGTCCGCCTGGCTGCCGTCCCGCAAGGCGGCGCGCATCGCTCCCGTGGAGGCGCTCGCCGCCGTGGACGCGCCGGCCACCACCCGGAGCCTCGTCGTACGCAACACCATCGGCGCCCTCCTCACCGGCGCGGGCGTCGCGACGATGCTCTACGTCAGCACCCTCGACAACGCCCGTGACCTCACCGTCCCCATGGCGGGCTCGGTGCTCACCCTCGCCGGGGTCATCGTGCTGGCCCCGCTGCTGTCCCAGCCCTTCGTCCACCTCTTCGGGCGGATCGCGGAGCGCTTCTCCGGCGTGAGCGGCCGGCTCGCGCGCCGGAACGCGCTGCGCAACCCCCGGCGTACGGCCGCGACCGCCTCCGCGCTGATGATCGGCCTGACCCTGATCACCGGCCTCACCGTGACGGCGATCTCCGCCGACCGGGGCATCGACCGGATGGGCGACCAGGACCTGACGGCCGACTACCAGGTGAGCACCGCGGGCGGCCGGGGCCTGGACCCGGCGACCGCGCGGGCGCTGGCGAAGCTGCCCGACGTCGACGCGGCGGTCCCGCTCCGCGTCACCGGCTTCGAGTCCGGGGGCGACCCGGCGGGCATCCGGGGCACGGACCCGACGTCGGTCGGCAAGGTCACCGACCTGAAGGTCCTCAAGGGCTCCCTGTCCGACGTGCGCGGCACACGCGTGGCCGTCAGCGAGGATTACGCTCGCAAACGGCACCTGACGGTCGGCTCGTCGCTGCCCATGACGTTCTACGACGGGAAGCGCGCCACGGCCCGCGTCGTCGCCGTCCATACGAAGAACGACGTGCTGAGCGACGTCCTCGCCGCGCCCTCCCTCGTCGACCCGCACCTGGACCGGGTGCGGGACCAGGAGGTGCTGGTCAAAGCCGCGCCCGGGAAGGCCGACGGGCTGCGCGCGCGGATCCGGGAGGCCCTGGGCGGCAACCCGGCCGTCAAGATCGACAGCCGTGACGACCTGCGCCGCTCCGCCGCCGGCGACATCGACGACGTCCTGTACCTGATGTACGGACTGCTGGGCGTCGCCGTGGTGATCGCGGTGATCGGCGTGGTCAACACCCTCGCCATGTCGGTCTTCGAGCGCACCCGGGAGATCGGGATGCTGCGGGCGGTCGGTCTGGCCCGCTCGGGCGTGAAGCAGATGGTGCGGCTGGAGTCCGTGATGATCGCGATGTTCGGCGCGGTGCTCGGGGTGGGACTCGGCCTGTTCCTCGCCTGGTCCGGCGGGCATCTGCTGCGGACGTCGTTCCCGCAGTACGAGATGGTCGTGCCGTGGGGCCGGATCGGGGTGTTCCTGCTGCTGGCGCTGGCGGTCGGGTTCCTGGCGGCGGCGTGGCCGGCGCGGCGGGCGGCGCGGCTGGACATGCTGGAGGCGATCGGGGCGCAGTGAGGGGGCCGGGGGCTCGTTGCGGGCGGGCCCCCACCTCGGGGTAAGTACCCACCTTATTGTGCGTACTTGAGCGGGACCGCCGCCTGGACGAGGCTGAGGGAGCGCGCGCAGCCGAGCACCCGTCCCGCCTCTCCAGGAGCAGAAACCCATGAGCAACACCCCTGTCACCGTCCTCGGCCTCGGCGCCATGGGCAAGGCACTGGCCACCGCCTTCCTGACCAACGGCCACCCGACCACCGTCTGGAACCGCACCGCCGAGAAGGCCGAGCCGCTCGTCGCCCTGGGCGCCGTCCGCGCCGACGACGTCGTGGCGGCGGCGGGCGCGAGCGAGCTGGTGATCGCCTGCATCTGGGACTACGCGTCGGTGGAGCAGACGCTGAAGCCCGCGGCCGCCGCCCTCAAGGGCAGGACGCTGGTCAACCTCACCAACGGCACGCCTGACCAGGCCCGCCGGATGGCCGCCTGGGCGGACGAGCACGGCATCACGTACGTCGACGGCGGCATCATGGCCATCCCGCCGGGCATCGGTACCGAGCAGGCGTTCATCGTCTACAGCGGTGCCCGAGAGGCGTTCGACGCGCACCTGCCGGTGCTGGAACTCCTCGGCGCGGCCCGCTTCGTCGGCACCGACCCCGGGCTGGCGGCGCTGTACGACGTGTCGCTGCTGAGCGGCATGTACGGCCAGTTCATGGGCGTCATGCACGCCCTGGCGATGACGTCCTCGGCCGGGGTCCCCGCGGAGGAGTTCACTCCGCTGCTCACCGCCTGGCTGGAAGCCATGGCGACGAGCATCCCGCGGTTCGCCGAGCAGATCGCGTCGGGCGACCACTCGCAGCACGTCGTCTCCAACCTCGCGATGCAGACGGCCGGTTACGGCAACCTCATCGCCGCCGCCGAGGAGCAGGGCGTGCGCCCGGTCTTCCTCACGGCGCTCCAGGAGCTGATGGTGCGGCGCACGGCGGAGGGGTACGGCGCGGACGACCTGACGAGCGTCGTCGAGTTGATGAAGAAGTGAGGCGGCGCCCCCGCGCGGGGGGTCGCCAAGAAGCGGGGGGGGGGGGGGGGGGGGGGGGGGGGGGGGGGGGGGGGGGGGGGGGGGGGGGGGGGGGGGGGGGGGGGGGGGG